>JALVMZ010000177.1 GCA_027032655.1 Desulfobacteraceae bacterium | reverse complement strand
TATGAGAAGCGTTTCGAGCAATATGAAAAGCGCTTTGAGCAATATGAGAAGCGTTTCGAGCAATATGAAAAGCGCTTTGAGCAATATGAGAAGCGTTTCGAGAAATATGATAAGCGTTTTGAGCAATATGAGAAGCGCTTTGAAAGATATGATAAGCGTTTTGAGCAACATGAAAAACGTTTCGAGAAATATGATAAGCGTTTTGAGCAATATGAAAAACGCTTTGAGCAATATGATAAGCGTTTTGAGCAATATGATAAGCGTTTCGAGCAATATGAAAAGCGCTTTGAGCAATATGAGAAGCGTTTTGAAGAGTTCAGTAAAAGATTTGAGGAACATGACAGGCGATTTGAAGAGATTCAGGCAGAGCTTAGGGCATTAATAGAAGAATCTGACAGGCGATTTGAGCAGCTACTGAAGGAGATAAGGCGTGTGGATAGGAGAATAGACCGAACCATAGGTGCTCTGGGGGCCAGGTGGGGTATATCCACCGAGCATGCCTTCAGGGAGGCGATGAAGTCTGTGGTGGAGGAACTAACTGGATATAAGGTGAAGCGGTATGTAGGATATGACAGTGAGGGGAAGGTATTTGGCCGGCCTGATCAGGTGGAGCTGGATGTGGTGATAAGGGATGGATTAGTGTGGGTTATGGAGATAAAGTCATCTCTTAGTAAATCCGATGCTTATGCCTTCTGGAGGAAGGTTGAGTTTTATCAGGAAAAGGAGGGTCAGAAGGTTACAAGAAAAATAATAGTGAGTCCCATGATAGAGCCTTCGGCCATGAAGGTGATAGAGGAGCTTGGGATTGAGTCCTTTAGCTCACCTGAAGATATTCAGCAGTAGTGTCTTTTCAAGAAATGGGGCTGTATTTTAGTTAGACCCTGAAATCCCGATTCTCACTCACCTGATTTTATAAGCTCTGATACCTGTTCCTTCCTGAAAAGAAATAATATCCAATCAATCACCTCAATTTATCAACAATTTATCAATCCCATTTTAACCATAATAAAAATCCCCTCAAATCGGGGCCTTTATTCTGACTATACTGGCTGGGGCCAAACCATAGGGGGCTTAATGTCTCAATCCCCTCAAATCGGGGCCTTTATTCTGACTTCATCTCTGATATGATTAAAAAATACAGGATAGAAGTCTCAATCCCCTCAAATCGGGGCCTTTATTCTGACCAAGATAAACAAAAAAACAGTCAAGATAGAAAAAAGGTCTCAATCCCCTCAAATCGGGGCCTTTATTCTGACGGATTGATTGAAGAGTATATTAATAGGGTAACTAATGAAAAGTCTCAATCCCCTCAAATCGGGGCCTTTATTCTGACACCTGTATGACTTGACGGATGACCCGCTTAATTTTGTCTCAATCCCCTCAAATCGGGGCCTTTATTCTGACTCTTAAACAAGGTAAAAAGGGAGGGGTAAAGTATGACAAGTCTCAATCCCCTCAAATCGGGGCCTTTATTCTGACTGAGTATTTGGGGGCAAGGTTAAATGCATGTTATGGTGTCTCAATCCCCTCAAATCGGGGCCTTTATTCTGACTAAAATGGAAAAGAAATTTAAGGTAAAGGTTGAGTAGTCTCAATCCCCTCAAATCGGGGCCTTTATTCTGACAGTAATTATAAATTTTACAGATTTTTCAGATAGTTTCAACCCCATTTCCGCAGGCACCCCCATTTTTCTATGTCCCGTTGGATTTTTAGACACTTTAAATAACCCTGAAAATCAGGATAAGATATTGATATTATTTAAAAAACCTGTTTCCGCAGTCAAGCTGAGCAAATATGAGGACAACTATTT
>JALVMZ010000176.1 GCA_027032655.1 Desulfobacteraceae bacterium | reverse complement strand
ATACATATCAACTGCGGGAAAATATCTTTAAGGTATCGCATTGCATCAAGGAGATATATCTGTCCTTTTTCGGTCACCATTCTACCCACAGTGCCAATTATAAGATCTGTATCAGTAATCTTTATCCCAAACCTTTTTGAAAACTCAATTCTGCACTTTTTCTTATCCCTGGGATAAAATTTATTTAAATCAACACCATTTGGTATGAGATGAATCCTGTGAGATGGAATTCCCATCCTTATGGCATCTTCTTTTATTGATTCTGAAATGCATATAAATATCTTTGTCTTAAAGGAGAACAGTTTCTCAAAGGTGATGTATAATTTTCTTATAACATCCGGTGTGTCAACATAGTCATAAAGGGACACATGTAGAGTGGAAACAACAATTTTATTTGAAAGCAAACCCGCAACCCTTCCAAAAAAATTAGCCCTGTAACCATGGGTATGAATAATATTTATATGGTGCTTTTTGGCTAATTCTATAAGTAGAAAAATAGAATGGAATAGTTGAAGATATTCCAAACTAATAATCCTGTAATTAAACCCTTGATCCTTTAAAAGCTCCTCAAAAGGCCCTTCATTGGGAAGCACAACAAAATGACTGAACTTAGAAGAAGAAAATCTTATTATATCCATTACATATCTTTCTCCACCACCAAAACCAGCAGAGTCAATTAAATGCAATACTTTTATTTTTTTATTATGGATCATATCTAAATATCATTGAAATTGCTTCATCCGATATCTTTTTGGCCCAATTGAATCTATCAAATCTCTTTTCAATCCATTTTCGGCCTCTCATTCCCATCTCTTTTGCCTTAGCAGGATTATTGAGAAGCGAAACAATTGCCCTGCTCAGGGCCTTGGGTGATTCTGGTTCTATCAACTCAACTGCACCTGACTCTTCAAAGATATCTGTGGTGCCTTTGATTAATGAGGCAACAACCGGTCTTCCACAGGCTAAATAATCAAATATCTTTACAGGAGATCTGATTCCAGCAGATCTTATATAAGGTGAAACACATACATCCATTGCCCCAATCCAGTAAGGGACCAGTTCATAATCCACTTCTCCAGTTAATATGAATTTATCTTTTAGATTCATCCTTTTTATCTTCTCACATATCCGTGCCTTTATAGGTCCCTCACCCACTACAATGAATTTAACATCAGGTTCGAATTTTGATATCTCTTTGGCAGAGCTTACCAGCACTTCAACTCCCTGGTGTGGAAGTAATGTCCCTACAAAACCCACATACCTTACCTTTTCTTCAAGTCCAATTCTGGAGCAGGCAGATTTTTTTTCCACGGGTTTAAAAAGATGGATGTTCGCTCCACTCGGGATGCAATGTATCTTCTTCTTTGAGATATGCGGGTTATATCTAAGAATCTTCTCTTTTATCCCACGGGATATAACAATGATCCTGTCAGCCATTTTTATATTTAATTCATCAATCTTCTGAGCTAAGACATCTCTTAAAAGGCCCCTTATACCTTTCTTATCTGTTTTCTCTTTATAAGGGTCATCATTAACCTCAAAAAAGAACGGTATCTTTTTTATCTTTGCAAATACCAGGGGGATAAAAGTAAATGTGCGACGCATATAAATTATTGCTAACTTATTGTTAATATGTTTTAACATTAATTTAATGAACAATAAAATACTAAATATAATAGGCCGTAAGACAGGAATATTTATAATAGGTATCTCTACCACATTAAACGAAAGATTTTCTTTTTTAAATCCATATCTTGGAAGGAACAGTATTACATTATGCCCTAACCTGGATAAATTATCTGCCAGGTCCCATAT
>JALVMZ010000175.1 GCA_027032655.1 Desulfobacteraceae bacterium | reverse complement strand
AATGAAAAGCAGTGTCATATAAACTAAATTATTGCAGGAGGTTTTTTATGAAAGACAAAGATCAAAAACCAACAACAACAGTCGAAGGTTCTCCTGTATCAAGTGATGAGTTCTCGCTTACTGTGGGACCTGATGGACCGATATTATTACAGGATCACTACCTATTAGAGCAACTGGCAAACTTCAACAGGGAGATGATTCCAGATCGTCAGCCTCACGCCAAGGGCTCCGGTGCCTTTGGATACTTCCAGGTCACCGGGGATGTGAGTCCTTATACAAAGGCAGCGGTTTTTCAGCCTGGCACCAAGACCCAGGTCCTTGCCAGGTTTTCCACTGTAGCAGGTGAAAGCGGAAGCCCTGATACATGGAGGGATGTGAGGGGATTTGCTATTAAATTTTACACAACCGAGGGCAACTATGATATGGTTGGAAACAATACACCCGTATTCTTTGTTCGAGATCCAATGAAATTCCCTCACTTTATACATTCGCAGAAACGCAGAATCGATAATGGACTCAGGGACCATGATATGCAGTGGGATTTCTGGACGCTCTCTCCTGAGACTGCCCACCAGGTGACCATACTGTTCAGTGATAGAGGAATACCCAGATCCTATCGTCATATGAACGGGTATTCAAGTCACACCTTCATGTGGATCAATGCCAGGGGAGACCGTTTCTGGGTAAAATACCACTTTAAGACCGATCAGGGGATTGAAAATCTTTCTCAGGAGGAGGCGGACAGGATAGCTGGTGAAGACCCTGATTACCATAGGAGGGACCTGTATGAGGCTATCAAACAGGGGAATTACCCCAGTTGGACCCTCAAAGTGCAAATAATGCCTTTTGAGGAGGCCGAAACATATAGATTCAATCCATTTGACCTTACAAAGGTATGGCCACATGGTGATTACCCCCTTCATGAGGTGGGCAAACTTGTTTTGAATCGCAATCCAGAAGACTTTCACGCTGAGATTGAACAGGCTGCTTTCGATCCCAGCAATTTTGTGCCAGGAATTGGGCCCAGCCCTGATAAGATGCTTCTTGCCCGTCTCTTCGCCTATGCCGATGCCCACAGGGCACGGCTGGGGGTTAATTACCATCAGATTCCAGTAAATCGTCCCAAATGTCCTGTGAACAGTTATAACAGAGGCGGAGCCATGAGGATTCTGAATGCATCATATCCGGGATATGCGCCCAACTCCAAAGGTGGCCCCAAGGCTGACAGTGAAAGATACCCTGAACTTGCCATATGGAGTGTCAGTGGTGAGTTTGTGCGTTCTGCATATACCAAACGCAAAGATGATGACGATTTTATCCAGCCCCGAACCCTTATACGAAAAGTAATGAATGAAAAACAAAGGGAAGAATTAGTTTCAAATGTGGTTGGACATCTGAAAAAGGGAGTGTCTGAACCAGTTCTTGAAAGGGCCATTCAATACTGGCGAAATATCGACCAAGATATCGGAGATCGTATTGCCAGTAAAATGTTATGATATTGTTTTATCCGTATTGTTGGGGGACCCTGAATCCCGATGTGTTTCCTGCAATCCTTAGGTGGCATCTCAGCCCCCTCAGGATGAGTAAAGCTGAGTTGAATTCATCTCCTCTGATAATTCTGATAGGAGTTTAAGGGCAGTGATTGATGAGTCTTCATTCATTGTGCCCATACCACAGGAGGGGGTGAGCAATGACTGGGTCTGGAGCCTGGCCTTATCCACCCCCTTCTGTTTTAATACATCAATACCTGAAAGGAGCCTGGACCTCAGCAGTTCAATGGTCTCACTGCCTTTAAAGGAGAAGGTGGGAACAATTCCCCATGCAATAACCCCCCCCTTTGAAATAAATTCAGCAATCTTCTCAGGATAAAGAAGAAAGTGCTCCATATAGTCGTATGCATCAAAGTTTATTATATCAGGGCCTGCCTCCACTATCATTGCCCAGTCCGTGTTTCCGCAGCAGTGGATGCCAAGCATTGTATCCTGCTCTTTTGTCCTCAGATAATCAAATACCTCTCTAAGGGCTGATATCACCTGCCCCCTTTCAATGGAACTGAAAGCCGAGCCAAATCCACTCAGAGATGGCTCATCCAGAAAAAGGATCACCTTTCTTTTCGTCTTTTTAAGCTCCCTTATCTGCCACAGGGCCTTGATTGAAATCCCCTTAACAATGGCATCAAACATATCAGGGTTAGTAAGGACAGCCTTTCCACTCCTGTCCTTCACGCTTGATGCCATGGTTATAGGTCCCACAATTTGTCCTTTGATATATTCCCCGCTGCCCGAATCTTTAACCATCGAAAGTAGCTTAAAAAGACCCTCTGCATATTGAGGGGTCATTTTAAATTCATTAACTGCTTCTTCAAGATACAGGGCATAGAAATCAGCAAGTTTTAATTCTGTATCTTCTGGCGAGATATGGATACTCTTAGCTTCACAGTCAATATCAAGAAAAAGGAACCCTTCGCAAAACTGAACAAGCATGTCCTCTCTGGGATTCACTTTTACCATCTGAGGCCAGAATGGTGCATGGGGAAGACAATCCAGTATTAACCTGCATGCATATTCTGTATCAGAAAATGGAACACTCCCTATACCTGTTGCTATAAAATTCATCTCAGTTACCCTGCTCCAGAAAGTGTGTCCTGGGACATTGTCTTTCTCATCCTATCAAGCCATGCTTCAAGGATTGCCACTGTTTTTTCATCTTTTTCTTTCAACCTTTCCTTTTCCTGTTCCATATCCTTTTCTGCCAGAATGTGTCTTAGTTGTTCAAGCCTTGCCTTTGATTTCTCATCATCAGGATTATTTTCGACAATTTTCTCATATGTTGAAATGGCATCTTCAATCAATCCCTGCTCAAAATAGACTTCTGCTATTCTTGGAGTTACAACTTCAACAATCTCCTCTTCAGACTCTTCAGTAACTTCCTCCTCCGGGACCGGCTTCTCTTTCTCCATTACCTTTGCTTCCAGCTCACTGAGAAGTGCTTTTGCCTCATCATCATCCGGGAAATGTGCCATATAAAGCTTCAGCGAATTTACTGCTTCTTCATCTCTTCCCTGCCTCTTCAGGACCTCTGCATGGAGTCTGTATGCCTTATTTAACTCATTGACACTGTTTATCAGCTTTTCAGCCTCAGAATCTGCAAGGGAGACACTTCCCTGCTCTAAGTATGATTCCACCAGCAAACTTCTGAGATTAATATCATCCGGGTAAAACTCAAGCAATCTATTACATTCCTTAATAATTTCTCCGGGTCCTGAAATCTTTCTTAACTCTTTTAGCAATATAAATAATGTCTTTGAGGATGGTGGATTTTGTAATAATTCCTTCACTAATTGATTAATGGATTCCATAACACCTTCTCCTTTTTGTATTAATCTCCCTGGTTAACACTATCTTCCTTTTTTCTAAATCTGAAAATCACCTCATTTTCCTTTAAAAGCCCCAGCTTCTTCCTTGCCAGTTCTTCAATATACTCTTTGTCATTACGCAGTCTATCTATTTCTGCCCATAATCTTTGATTTTCTTCTTCAAGCTTCTTGATCCTTCCAATATATTCCTGCCTTTCCTTTTCCATTGAATAAAGATGGATAAAACCTCTATCTCCAAAACCCATCCATACAATAATAAGGATGAGAAAAGGAATAAAATAGATAAAAAACCTAATAATCTCTTTTTTATTAATCTTCACGATTCATCAACCTTGCAGATATAAATACAGAACCTATTCCTGCCCTTTTTGCTTCATCCATAACATCAATCACAAGGCCGTGTTTTACATCCCTATCTGCCTGGAGTATTATGCCCGAAATTCCTGATTCTTTCTTTAATTTTTCAAGCCTATCACCAAGCTCCCTTTTATCGACTCTCTCTCTGTCAATGAATATCTCACCTTTATTATTAATAATTATTATCTTTTTATCCTGAAAGTTATCTTTCTTCCTCTCTGTTATTGAGGGCAGTTTTACCATTATTCCTGATGAGATATCAAAATGGGAGGTAACTATGAAGAATATTAAGAGTAAAAAAACGATATCTATGAGTGGAGCAATACCCAGAATAACATCACCCTCTTTTATCCTTCTGAATCTCAAACCTATCTCCTCTGTCTTTCAAGCCGGGCAAGAGAGTTTTCCATAACATCAATAATCCTGAGAGAACTCTCCTCCATCTGATATATCAGGGATTGTGCCCTATCCTTTAATATCCTGTGAAAGACCAGCATGGGTATTGCAACACAAAGACCTGTTGCCGTTGTAATGAGGGCCTCAGCTATACCCCCTGCAAGCTGGGCAGGAGTTGCCATATCGTTTATTGCAAGCACATTGAATGTCTTTATCATTCCAGATACCGTTCCAAGAAGACCCAGTAAGGGGGTCAGATTTGCTATTGTTGCCAGGACGCCCACCCTTTTTTCAAGCACCACTGCCTCCTGTTCCCCTCTCTCCTCTATAGCCTCCTTTACAAACCACATTCCCCTGCCTGAATTCTTCAGTCCTTCATGAAATATCTTGGCAATGGAAGATGGATTTCCCTTGCAAACAAATATTGCCTCGGATAGCTTGCGTTTCTTCAGCAGGTCTTCAACATACCTGACAAAATCAACCGGTATAACCCTCTTCTTCCTGAGCATCCAGAGTCTTTCGATGAATATGGCAAGGCCCAGAATGGAGCAGAAAATAATGGGATACATGAATATCCCACCACGAACTATGAGATCAACTGCACTCACTTTATATATTCACCTGATATTATTTTTTTTTAATTTATATACAAAATATATTAAATGTCAAGTATTAAGCTCAGCATAAGATATTGACCTGAGAAACAACCTGATTTATATCTTATCTTACATAATAAAAAGCTATGGATCCTTATGGAGGCTTAATATGGAAGACATTAAGGTCAGAAAAAAGAGAGCAAATATGATCTACCGGATACTTGACCCGGTTTATACAAAAGAAAAAACCGCCCTCAAATTCAATAACCCTTTTGAACTCCTGATAGCCACCATTCTCTCGGCCCAGTGCACGGATAAGAGGGTAAATGAAGTAACAAAAAAGCTATTCAAGAAATATAAGAGCCCAGAAGACTATATTAATGTTCCACAGGAAGAACTCGAAGAGGACATCAGACCAACGGGATTCTTCAAAAATAAGGCAAAAGCGATCAGGGGCTGCTGCAGGGCATTAATAGAAAAATTTGAAGGCAGGGTGCCATCCACCATGAAAGATATGGTCCAGCTTCCAGGAGTCGGGAGAAAGACTGCAAATGTGGTTCTCGGAGCAGCTTATGATGTCCCTGGTGTGGTTGTGGATACCCATGTAAAGAGGCTTGCCAGGAGATTAGGGCTTACCGATAATCATGACCCAGAGAAGATTGAAAAGGACCTTGAAGCGCTCCTTCCCAGGAAGAAGTGGAGGAGATTTTCTGATATACTCATATATCATGGAAGGGAGGTATGTAAGGCCAGAAAACCATTGCATGAGTCATGTAAAATAAGGCATCTGTGTCCATCATCAGAGATATAGGAGAACGCACTTCATAATCATAAAAGAATAATGGCCACAGGACATCTGTCAGAAAATTTATGAGTTATGAATAATCCACAATGCAAACGGGAAAATGCTGAACTTAGAGAATGGGTGAGCAATCTTTTAAAGAAAAAAACAGGGATAAAACATGGATTTTTATTGGAGACCATTGAAGGTGACGGCTCAAACAGAGAGTTTTACAGAATAAGACATGGAAAAAGATCATTTATACTTATGATCAACCATCCTGTTAATACCTTACTTGAAAGGGAAAACATATCCTATCTTAAGATAGGCAA
>JALVMZ010000174.1 GCA_027032655.1 Desulfobacteraceae bacterium | reverse complement strand
GTAAGTTCCTTTTCCAGCTCAAAGGAATGATATGATGCCCTGAAAAGCACTGCCATCTCTTTAAGTCTTATCCCTCTATCAAATAATTCCAGTATCTTTTTACACACAGCCATTGCCTGCCTCGGTTCTGTGCCCGCATCAATTATCTTTGGCCTTACTCCATCCTTCTTCCTGGTAAAAAGGCACTTGGTATATCCCTTCGTTGCCCGTTCCATAATGGCATTTGTAAATGTAAGTATGGGCTGGGTTGACCTGTAGTTCTCTTCAAGCTTTATAATCTTTGTATCAGGGAAAATCTCAGGGAACTCAAACATGTTATTGTAATTGGCCCCCCTGAAGGCATAGATTGCCTGGGAGTCATCTCCCACCACCATAATGTTCCTGCTCTGGGAGCCAAGCCACTTCAGGATATCTGCCTGAATGGAATTGGTATCCTGATATTCATCCACCAGAATATATCTGTATCTTTTACTGATCATTTTCCTGATTTCAGGTTCCTTAGAGAGGAGCTCTCTTAGATATATTATCAGGTCATCATAGTCCATCAGGTGATTCTCTCTCTTGTATCTTGAGTAATGGGAGGCAATCATTTCTATCAAATCCCCGTGCTCTAAAAATTGTGGGTATTCATCCCGTATCACCTGATGTATGGGCTTATCCTTATTGGCAGACTTACTTATTATCTCTGAAATGGTCCTCTTTCTTGGAAGCCTTATGCCAGATGATGCAATTCCTTTCTCCTTTGAAACACTCCTTATGATATCCTCCATATCCACACGATCCAGCACAGTGAACGAATTTTCAAAACCGAGCACATGGGCATATCTCCTCAGGATTCCATGTGCCAGGGAATGAAATGTTCCCCCAGATACACGATTGCATCTATCATCAATAAGGGCGGATGCCCTCCTGAGCATCTCTGATGCCGACTTCCTGGTAAATGTAAGAAGAAGTATGGATCCGGGGTCTGTTCCAAGTTCAATAAGCCTTGCAACTCGATAAACAATGGTTCTGGTCTTTCCGCTTCCAGCACCTGCTATTACAAGAATAGGCCCCTCAGTGGTAATTACTGCCTCAAGTTGTGACGGATTCAGTTCCCTTTCATAATCAATCATGAACCCCTGCCCCCCACTGACATAAGATATGATCCCACCACATACAGGACATAGCTCAGTGCAAATAATATCCCCACAAATCTTCCCAGCCTCTTTTTTAAAACTGATACTACAAATAGCACGAGACTGAGTAATAACATCGCAGGGAATTCAAATATATTGAGTCTTTTATCAACTCCCATGGGATTTAACAGCCCCACCGCCCCTATTACAAGACATATATTAAATATATTGCTTCCCACCACATTCCCCACGGATATGTCATGCTCACCCTTTATGCCCGCAACAACAGAGGTTGCAAGTTCAGGCAGGGATGTGCCAACAGCAACAATCGATAGCCCGATAAAGAGCTCACTTATTCCAAACTCCCTGGCAATATATATGGCGGATCTGACTACAAGGTTTGCCCCCACGAGAAGACCGCTCATTCCTGAAATAATCATCAAAATATAGATAAGAATACCCTTTTTCTCTTTTATCACTTCGTGTTCAATTGCTCCTGCGTTCTTATCCTTTGCCGTAACAACACTCCATATCATAAAAGATATAAATGCAATAAGGAGAATCAGACCATCCATTCTCCCAATATGACCGTCTGCAGAGAATATCCAGAACAGGGCTGATACAACGGCCATGTATGGGAGTTCTCTTTTGATGAGGTTTCTATCAATGGAAAGGGGTCTTGTAATGGCACTTAGTCCCAGCACAAGACCTATGTTTGCCACATTGCTACCCAGGATATTCCCGATGGACACCCCGGATGATCCCTTAAATGCCGCAATAATACTTACAAGTAGTTCAGGGGCTGAAGTTGCAAATGCAACTACAGTAAGGCCAATAATAATGGGTCTTACCAGCATGCTAAGTGCAAGGGAGGATGAGCCTCTCACCATCCATTCAGAACCAAAATAGAGAAGAAACACTCCCACAATCAGAAGAATGGCATTAGTCAGCATCTGAGCACTCACATTATGCCTGACATAAATCTAATCAGCATTGCAATTATAAAAAGAACAATAACCACAATAGGGACGAAATAGCCCAGAATCACCTTAAGATATGAGGTCTCGTGTATCTCCTTGAGACCTATTAACTGGACTGCAAGGGTATATACCCCTGAAATAGCACCGCCAAGAAATGGTATAAGGCCCAATATCTGCACCGCCTGGGAGAAGGCAATAACCCTGAAGGTGCCCTCAAACCCATTTCCTGCCCCCCTGAATATCAGAAGACCAAGATGAATAAGACCTGCTGAAAAGAAAAGATATACTACTATGAACAAAGGAATCAGTATGATGAAGATTAAAAAGATTATCCCTGCGCCGAATCCTCCAAGAGTGCCCAGATGCAATAATCCACCCATGCCAGAGAAAAACAGAATTTGAAAAAAGACACTGAACATCACACCAATGGCAGTTAACAGAATACCGAATGCAAGTGGTTCCCTGAGCCCATGACTGGTGGTAAGCCCTTGAAAAAATTTATTTGGAGCAATAATTACCTCTTTTACTGTCAGGTATATCCCTTTCCAGAGCCCCAGGTCTCCTCTTCTTTCCCAGTATGAGGGAATCCTTTTGAGTCCAGCTTCGGTCGAAAATTCAGGGCCTTCATCAATTGGTGATTCATCAGTCTTGAACTCAAACCTCTGATTGCAACTGGAACATCTAATCCACTTTATGCTGATGGGAATCTTCTCTTTTAATACCCTCTTTGAATAACCACAATATGGGCACTTTATTGTAATTATCATATGGCTATCTTCCGCTATTTACTTAATGAGAACTTTGTAAAAATGAATCATATAATCCATTCATCATCCTGAGGGTGGCCGAAGGATACCCGAAGTATCTCATGAGATGCCTCTTATCCCCCAACCGATTTTATAATTAACTATTTTTTAATGTTCTGTTTGATACGGTTTAACTCCTTTAGCTGAGACCACCTTCTAATCCACCCTATTATCCCCCCCTGTTCTGTTCTTGATAGAAGCTCTTCCCTCATCTCAATACCATCAGGTGTGTTTAGGGCCTGCTTCAGGCATTCCACCCTGTCCAGGCACTCAAAGCATGAATTCGGCACATATCTTAGGCCATCCTCTCCCATGGGAAAGACCTTATTCAGGATTCCAAAGCAGTCTTTTTTCAACCTGATGCCTCTATTTATCAAATAAATCCCTTATATAATAAACCCTATTATTTTTAAAGGTAAAAAAGAAACATATATTGACAGCTCTTCAAAGGGTAAATATTATCACCTTTCTATGGAGGATTTTACCAGGATATATCTTATAAGACACGGCCAGGTAAAAGGCTATGAGGAGATTCGGGTCTATGGCCATACAGATGTGGAATTAACGGATGTGGGTCTCCTTCAGATGGAAGCCATATCTGAAAAACTCCGTTATGCCCCCCTTTGCGCCATATACTCAAGTGATTTAGAGCGTGCAGTTAGAGGTGCCAGAATACTAAGCAAATATCACGATGTTCCGATATACATTAAAGAATCACTAAGAGAGCTATACTTTGGAGATTGGGAAGGCATGCCCCTTAAGGAGATACAGAGACTCTTTCCCGAAGAACTGAAAAAGAGGGAGCAGGACCTTGCCAATTACCAATCACCCGGAAATGGAGAGAACCTGAATCAGTGTTCAGAAAGGGTAAATGACACATTAAATGAGATTATAAATAAGCACAGAGGCAATCATGTTGCGATTGTGGCACATGGTGGAGTAAATAGAGTCATTCTCTGTAAGGTGCTGGGAATTCCACTTGAAAGGGCATTTACAATACAGCAGGACTATGGTTGCCTCAATATCATTGATTTTTATGAAAAATTCCCTCTGGTAAGACTGATAAATGGAAAATAGAAAAGGATCTAAAATAATGAATAGACCCAAATTGAAGATTATACACGGTGGACTGGAGGATATAAGAAAGATTGGAAATGTTTTAATAATTGCATCTCCTGATGAAAGCCCGCCATTTGAACCTGATGCAGAGGTAAAGGAAGAGGACACATTCCTGATAATGAGCCCCCCAAGGCAGGACATGAAGGTCATGGAGGAGAGTCTTACAAGACTAATGACAAAGCTCCTTGAAACAGAGCCCATTCCTCCTGGAACTGTTATTGTAAAGGAGGGTTTTCCTGTAAGACTTATTGCCATCATTTATGATGTAAATCAGGAGCCCATCTGGAAATCAAAATGGATAGAAAGTGCACTCATCAGGATATTTGAAGAAAGTGAATCCAGAAAAATAAAGAGCCTTTCCATGCCCATGCTGGGGACCGTATATGGAAAGATGCCGGTTAAAGAGTTTATCAATATATTTACAGCCGTGCTTCTCAGAACCACCCCTCAATATCCCCGAAGGCTCTGGCTCAGGGTCCCCTATGGTGATTCCAAAAAGATAACAGGCATGATGGACGATGTAATGAAAAACTCAGATATTCAGTAATCTTTTGATTTCAGAAATCAGGGAACTGAAATCTATTTCCTTTTCCCTTTCAGGGTCTCTTTTCTCACCCTCCCCATAGATAACACCAAACATGTGATGTATCCTTATTCCCCTTTCCCTGCAGTATCTGATGAGAGACCACTTTGGCATGGAACCAATCAGTTTTGCCCCTGCCTTTGCTCCCCATTCAAAATGAGGGCCATCACCACCGCTATCCCCAATTAAGACTGTGTTTTGCGGTGGAATATTATTAATGGAGAGTATCTTTTCCGTGTTCCTGGGTTTATCCGTGGTTTCATAAATATCAAACCAGGTGGTTGAATCATCATCTTCAAACCTTATCATTGGATTTGCACTTATATATAATAGCCGGGGAATCAACCCCATTCTGAATGCCATCTGAAAATAACCCTGAAATCCTGTGCTGTTTATCACAAAGAGTATATTATTGGAAATCGCCCATTGAATTAACTCCCGCACCCCCTTATACATACTGAATTCCTGCTCCATATATCTTTCCATCTGGTTCTGTGAAAGTGTTAGGCCCTTTTCATTTATTATCATATCAAGTGCCCTGCCCAATGATATAATATTACCCGTATATTTCCTGAAGATATCTTCAAGCTCAGCGCTATATTCAGGATAATTGAATGATATGGGATCAAATGGACCATTGGGGGATAAACACTCACTCCAATCAGAACATATCAGTGCCCTGGGTTTACCTGCACCATTAAACTCTTCCATCTTCGTTCTCCCATATGGCTTAATTATTTAACAATAGTTCCCATCCTCAAAGCACAATCTTTCATGGGCATTTAATAACTCCATTAATGGGCTATATCAACAATTAATTCAGGTAGGTCCTTAAATAATTATGCGAAGAAGATTAGTCTTTTACACTGGCAATCAGTATGCTGTTTTCCTGCACTGCACCCGCGCTCCTGAGCCAGAAATCCGAAGGAGATATGCCAATGTCTCTGGTATACAACATATCCCAGCTCTCAACAGAGCCGTTTGTGTTCATCCTGATATTGGTGCCCCTAACCCTGATGTTTTTATAATTTGTATTCTTATTAAACCCCCAACTCTCAATACAAATCTCACCGCCGAAGTTATATGCTGTTGTTGAGGGAAGAAGACCTATGCCGTTTTTTTGCAGTGCTTTAACTTCTTCGCGGGTGAGTGGTGGTTGTTGATTTTGAAGTTGGGTGGCTGTGTCCTCTTTATCTTTCCAAGCAAAACTAATTATTGAAGAACAAATAGTTATAA
>JALVMZ010000173.1 GCA_027032655.1 Desulfobacteraceae bacterium | reverse complement strand
TCCTTATAGAGTTCGATTAAATCCTTAATGGTGCTCCCTTCTGGCACCATTTCCTTCATTCCATTTACTATTATCTCGATGGATTCCCTTTGCATAACTAAAACCATCTATCTTAATCTCTCTGCCTCTTCAATAAGCCTCATCTTGATATATACTCCCCTCAGCACCTCCTTTATACCATGAACCTGTGGAGAGGCACTCAGTGCCTGTGATAGGATATCAACTGCAGTATGATACAGGCCATAAGAGATCAGGACATTGGCTTTCAGGATATTTCTGGTATCTGAATCAAGCTCTGCCATGGAATCAATCTTTTCCATCTCATCCTGCACCTCTTTGTATTTGTCATCACTCAGGACCCCAAACCAGCAAAGGGGGGAGCTGAATGGTTCCATATCTGTCTTTGAAACAGCCTTTATCTTCCAGTAATATCTTATATTGGGATTAAGTGGGGGGGCATCATCAGGCAATTCTGCCTTGGTTGTGCCTGAGCTGACGGAAAAACTGTATTTGTAAGCAGGCATGGGTGATTTTATCACAATCCTGATATCTTCTATATCCTTAAAAGGAATCCACTGAAACTGTATTCTACCAGGGGGAAGGAATGAATTGTGGGGATAAAGAGGAACTATATCCCTCTCTCCCCTTACCATCCCCTTTATGGTGGGACTTCTTCCCTGATGGGCAGTCTCCCTTATGGTCTCCATAAGACGGGCATAAACAGGACTTTTGGTGGATGAAGAAGTGCCTGCATTCAGGGTATAGATCTCCCCTTTATGGACCACTTTGACCCTTCCATCATCAAGCAGAATGCTTGCAGAGCCATCAATTCCCTTAATAATATCCCCCTCTTTGAGTCGAAGACCTATCTTTGCCTGTTTCTCCACTCCGCCTGCATTAATGGACACAGTCCCTTTCACCATCAGAACCACTCCAGATTCTGCATTAACAATGGATGGGTTCAAACCAATCAGTCCTATAATAATTAAGGACAATAATGAAAGCTCTTGAAAAATATTCAAAACCCTTTTGGTCATCAGAACCAGTAATCTTTTCATACTATTTCTCCTTTTATTTAGTCTTTAGTTCAAATACCCCATCCCAGTCTTTCTCAGGTGGATTATGAAGAAAATATCTACACCTGTCAACATAAGTGCTACTTGGACCATCATGGGGATACGCCCTCAGGGCATCTTCAAATCTCTTAAGGGCTGACTCCCACCTCATTTCACGATAAAGGGAAAGACCCTCCATATAGGATGCGAGCATTTTCTTAATCGAATCATCAAGCTCTTCATGGATATAGCCCATTACTTCATATACCTGAACAGGTCTTTCTTTTCCTTTTACCCTGATAAAATCCAGCTCCCGAAGATGAAAGCCCTTTTCAACAAGCCTCTTTGTTGAGTGGCTTATCATAAAATATGTGCCATACTGTTTATTTGCTCCTTCCAGTCGGGAGGCAAGATTCACCTCATCCCCTATAATCGTATAATTGAATCTCTTTGAAGAGCCCACATTACCCACCACTACTTTCCCTGTGTTAATCCCTATTCTTGTCCTGATACGGGGCTTTCCCTGTGCCTCAAATTCATGTGCCAGTCTATCGGTGAACCTTATCATCTCAAGGCCCGCTCGAACCGCCAGGAATGCATGATCCTCCTGCTCAATGGGTGCTCCCCAGAATGCCATTATTGCATCTCCTTCATACTTATCCAGGGTCCCACCATTGGCTATGAGGATATCTGTCATACCGCTCAGATATTCATTCAAAATGGTTACAAGCTCAGATGGAGGAATCCCTTCTGATATACTTGTAAAACCCTGAATATC
>JALVMZ010000172.1 GCA_027032655.1 Desulfobacteraceae bacterium | reverse complement strand
TAAATCCCCCTGATGATTATGAGATACCAAAAAACTCTTATGTGGTGGTTATCTCAAAAGAGAGACCCAGTTTGCGCATGATGGAAAAACTTGTTAGCACAGGGCTATAGGTAATAATTATGGATATTAATGATGCCATAAAAAACACGACCATATTTAGTGACTTAGAGGATCATGAGCTGGAATACATCCTGGACATTATTAAAGAAAAACAATTCAAAAATGGCGAGATTATTATGCAGGAAGGAGAAAGCGGGGACACCATGTACATCATGGTTCGGGGTGAGGTTGAGGTATCGAAAAATCTTACAATGAAGTTTGGTGAGGAGGAATACAGAAGCACAGAAAAGATACTGAGCAGGATAACCTCTAAGGACCACGCGGTATTTGGAGAAATGGCCCTCATAGGAAAGGAAAACCGCTCTGCCTCAATCATAGCCCGTTCGGACTGTGCACTGCTGGAAATCTGTAGAGAGGACTTTATTAATCTTGTAAAGACTCGTCCTGAAACGGGGGTAAAGATACTTCTCAGGCTCTGTGAGCTCCTGGCAGAGAGACTCAGGAAATCTGACCAGGATGTAATAAGGCTTACGACTGCCCTATCCATCGCCCTTAGTAAATAAATAAAAACAATAGAGGATGAGGGGGCTTTTTTGAAACAATGAGAGCTAACATAGATGTATATCCTTTTTGGGTACTTGTCTCTTTGTTTTTAACAGCATCATTCTTATTTCAATCCTGTGCAAGAGGAAGGCCATACATAAAACCAGTTTCCAAACCCAGGGTAATTGAAATACCTCCACCCCCCAGAGCCCCCACCATGAGGCCATACATCATCAATGGCAAGAGATACTATCCTATCCCAAGACCATACGGCTATGTTGAATTTGGCAAGGCCTCATGGTATGGGAAAAGGTTTCATGGCAGGAGAACAGCATCAGGTGAACCATACAATATGTATGATTTTACTGCAGCACACAGGACACTTCCCATGAATACCTATGTAAGGGTTGTGAATCTTAACAACAACAGGTCTGTTATAGTCAGGATAAATGACCGCGGTCCTTTCATAAGAAACAGGATAATAGACCTATCCTATGCTGCAGCTAAAAGGCTGGGGATGGTTAAACACGGTGTTGCTGATGTAAAAATCCAGGTTCTTGGAAGAGAAGTGGTTGATAAAAAGGGCACAGAGATGAAAAAGACTCTTGTGGAATATATCGATGTGCACAAGGGAGAATTTACTGTGCAGGTGGGGGCATTTCTCAACAAAAAGAATGCCATTAAGCTTGCTGAAAAATTAAAAATTATATTTCCATATGTGAAAATCAATAAATTCACTGACAAGAATAATCGCACCCTTTACAGAGTGCATGTTAGCAGGTCACATACCCTGGAAGATGCTGGTAAGATGAAGAAAAAATTGAGAGAGCTTGGCTTTGAAGAGGCATTTATTGTAAGACTTTAAACGGATTATTTTTCTTTATTCATCTTTTTTCTCAAGACACCTGAAGTGCGAAATACCACTACCCTCCTTGCCCTTAGCTGAAGGTCTTCTGTTGTTCTGGGATTCCTGCCCCTTCTCTCCCTCTTATCCTTTACAATAAACTTCCCAAAACCACTGATGAGGAGGTCCTCCCCGTTCTCAAGTGTCTGCTTCATCAATTCAAAAAGCCGCTCCACCACCACCTTTGACTGTCCCTTGCTGAGCCCTGCATTATTATATACATCATTTATTAACCTTTCTTTGGTAAGAGCCATTCTCCTGCCACCTCCTCATCAATTTATAAGTTAAATAAATAAGTTATTTATGATTTAAAATTTGATGGTGTCAAGGATTTTTTAATAATTAAATTTTTCTTTTAGTTTTTTACAGACAATTGGTGGGACAAGTCCCTCTATATCCGCCCCAAATCTTGCTGCCTCTTTTATAATGGTGGAACTGATATAAAACCATTTGTAGTCTGTCATGAGAAAGACTGACTGTATCTCCCTGTTAAGTTTCCTGTTCATCAGGGCCATCTGAAATTCATACTCAAAATCAGACATGGCCCTCAGGCCCTTTAATATCACATTTGTATTCTTTCTTGCAACATAATCTACTAACAACCCATCATAGGAGTCAACCTCAATATTCGGTTTATCCTTAAGGGACTCCTTTATCATCATTATCCGTTCTTCAACTGAAAATAAAGGCCTTTTTTGAGGATTAATTAAGATTGCTATTATAATCTTATCAAATATTTTAAGACCCCTGTTAACAACACTTATATGACCATTCGTAATGGGATCAAATGTCCCTGGATATACAGCCACCTTTTCACACATATCAATTCTCCTTATGGTATATTGTTATAATTGTATCTCCATAAATTCTCTGTTTCCATTTCCTGAGGATATGGGTTTCATCAGGGAGTATTTCACCCTTTCTGGACTCAATCACCACAAAGGCTTCTGGCATAAGATATGGCCCATGTATCAAATCATCAAAAACCCTCCTAATGAGGCCTTTTTCATATGGCGGATCTATAAAGACAAGATGGAACCATTTATTAATTTCAGGAAGTCCTCTTTTAAGGTCCCTTTTTATAATAGTTGCGGCCTCAGTGAAATTGAATAGATTAAGATTCTTCTGGATTATTTTTATGGATTCAATGGAATTATCTATAAAAACAGCCTTTTCAGCTCCCCTGCTCATTGCCTCTATCCCAAGCACTCCGGTTCCAGCAAAAAGGTCAAGAACACTGTAGCCTTCCATGTCCTGTCCCAGCAGATTAAAAATGGCCTCTCTCACCCTCTCAGATGTGGGCCTGATTCTCAAACCTCTGAAAGGGGCAAGATTCATCCCCTTTAACCTTCCACCAGTTATCCTCAATTAATTAATCCATTAAATTGGATTCTTTTACATCCCCGGGCTGTAATTTATCCTTCTCAGAATTAAATCCAAAGGCAATCTTTCTATATATCATCTTAACAGGTCCATAAAGCACATATATAATCATGATTAAAAACAGGAAGATCCTGGGTTTATAGGCCACAAGGGTAAGAACCAGAAGAACTGATACAAGCACATTAAATGGACGACGATTCCTGATATCCACCTCTTTGAAGCTTGGATAATAAATGGGACTCACCATCAGAAATGCCAGAACAAAGGTTGTTATTATATTTATTAGGGGAATATTCCTGTGGGTCATCTCCATAATGAGTATCATGGTGGAGATGGTGCAGGCGGAAGCCGGTATGGGAAGACCTTTAAAATATTTTTTCTCCTGTGGGGTCTGCTGAACATTGAATCTTGCAAGCCTAAGGGCACCGCATACCACATAGAGATATGATGCAAGCCATCCCAACCTGCCAAATGATGAGAGCCCCCATAAATAAATCAAAATTCCCGGGGCCACGCCAAATGCTACTAAATCAGAAAGGGAATCAAACTGAAGACCAAAATCACTGGTGGTTCTTGTGTATCTTGCTATTCTCCCATCAAGTCCATCAAGTATGGCAGAGATTATTATTACAATGGCTGATGTGATAAATCTTCCATGAATGGCTGAAATGATTGCGAAAAATCCTCCAAACAGGCTGGCTGAGGTCAGAAGATTCGGGATAATATATATCCCCTTGGGCTTTTCTTTTCTGTATTTCTTTCTCCTTTTCCTTCTCATTGGATAAATCCTATTATGGTTTCACCTGCCTTTACCCTGTCATTCTTATTCACAATAATCCTGCTTTTATACGGCAAGTATAAATCAACCCTTGAGCCAAATCTTATAAGTCCGAATCTATCACCTGCCCTTAGAACTTCTCCCTTTCTGACCCAGCATACAATTCGTCTTGCAATCAGACCTGCCACCTGAACCACAGCCACCTTTGACCCATTATCCGTTTCAAGAGTAATCATGTTTTGCTCATTTTTACGGGAGGCATCTTCCTTATTTGCCGGGATAAATCTTCCGGGGCTATATTTTATATCAACAATTCTACCACTCACAGGCATCCTGTTTACATGCACATTGAATATGGACATGAAGATACTCACCAGCTTTGCTGGAATGCCAATTGGACTCTCCTGTGCCTCCACCTCTTTAATGACCATGACCTTACCATCAGCCGGTGTCAGGACTGCTCCAGATTCAGAAGGAACTGCCCTATTGGGATCCCTGAAAAACCAGACAATAAAGATACTTAAAAGGGCCAAAATTGATGCCAATACTCGCAGATTGAAAAGGTAAAAGATTCCACTTAAGATAACTCCTGACAAAATAAATGGCACGCCTTCTTTTGCTACAGGTAATCTCATTACTATTCCAAATGGTTAATATTTAATATATTCAGTCTAACCAATTATATCTTTCCATCCGTTTTGTCAATTCCCTTATTACCTCGGGTAAATATCCTTTCATTAGAGCGGGAGGACTCTCTCAGGAATTATATATCTTGATAAGGAGAGTAAACCAGGTAAATTCATGATCCCAGGTATTTAATATCTCATATCCCATTTCTCTGATAATATCCCTTAGTTCCCTTTCATCACTTCTTAATAGACCTGAAAATATTGCATACCTCCTCTTGCTGAAATCCTCGCTCACTATTATCCTTTTAAGCACCGCATAGTTCAGGTTTGCTATAATGATATCCGAAGGGATGGAGATGGTTGTTAAGGCATCACCCAGAACAATCATTACATTTTTTTCCATATTATTCAGGGATACATTCCTCCTTGCAGTCTTTACTGCAAGGGGGTTAATATCTACCCCCACCACAATCTTTGCTCCCATCAAGGCACACGCCATGGAAAGGATGCCAGAGCCTGTTCCAAGATCAAGCACAACTCTCTTACTTATCTCATCCTTTATATTCTGGATCGCCCTGATGCAATCCCTCGTGGTGGGATGCAGGCCTGAACCAAAAACCACTCCTGGATCAATTCTTATCAGGTGAGGGTATCTGGTCTTATCCCCAACATCATACCAGGCGGGAACGATATCTATTCTGCCTATCCTGAGGGGGGCACTGATCTGATCCTGCCAATCCTTATATTTAAATTCAAAATGATCAACAAGCCTGAGATTGTCTCTTGATTGAACCAGTCTTTTTACCAGATTATAAGAGGGGGTGGTGAAAAATAAAAATGAACTGTCCCCCTCTTTCCAGTTGCCCATATAATGGGAACCAAACTCCTTCTCATCCTGATGAGTTACATTCCCCTCCACATAATAAATATACAATTTATCATCATGATTCATTGGGCATTTTAAACTTTTGTGAGATGATACCTTGCAACTGGTATAATACTGTCCGCAATCTCCCTTCTGAGGGCAATTGAATTTATTGGATTATATCTTGCAAGTTTTTTAAGCCCCATCATCTGGGTCCTTAACTCTTCACCCTCTGAGATGGCACCAAAAATATTCCTTGCCATCACCTCAACTCTGGCAAAGGCATCATGCACATATACCCTTGTGGCCGCAATATGTATCCTGGCTGATTCCTCACCTTCCTTCTGATACTTTTTAATCGCCCTGAGAAGAGCACTTTCCATGGCAAATATCTCAATTACCATATCCGCAATAAGGGCAACTATTTCCTGCTCACCCCTCAGTCTGTCCATATACTTCTGGACCGCTGCACCAGCGGATAGGAGTCCTATCTTCTTTGCCGTGGAGACCAATCTCTTTTCTTTCTCCAATATACCTTCCTCTTCTTCCACTGGTGCCCTGAAACTCAGGAGCTCTCCTGCCACCTTTTTAATCACATCCAGCAAAGGTAGTTCCCCTTTAAGTGCAGATCTCATTAGGAGATCCACTATCAAAAGCCTGTTTATCTCATTTGTGCCCTCCCATATCCTGTTTA
>JALVMZ010000171.1 GCA_027032655.1 Desulfobacteraceae bacterium | reverse complement strand
ATTGGCAAGATTATTCCATGCCTGAACAATCTTTGGGTTAAGCTCAATGGCCTTTTCAAGGGCCTCAATTGCCTCATCTGGCTTTCCCATCTGAAGGTATGCAAAACCCAAATTGGCATATCCCCTAGCGTATCTTGGCTCTACTTCCACCGCCTTTTTATTGGCATAAACAACGCTTTCAAGGTCACCCCGCTTAAAATATATATAACCCAGATTTACCCACGCCTCAAACATCCTTGCACTATTTGAGATTGCATCCTGAAATGCCTCGATCGCCTCATCAAATCTGCCCTGCTCCATGTAAGATACTCCCAGATTATAGCTTGAAGTAGCGCATTCAGGGTTTCCCTCCAGCCTCCTCTTCTGTTCCTCAATGAATTCCTCAGAACCAATGGGCTCTTTCATATTTACCTCTCATACATTAAATTTTCTTTTATAGGTTTTTCTGTTATGTCCATTATTCACTTTTAAAATATATAGATATCTCTATACCCTTAATAAATACCTCTATTAAGGGCACATACTTAATTAATTAAAATAAGAAAGGCCGCACCCCATGTATGGAGAACGACCTTTCAAACTATTAGAAGACCGACCTTAGTGATCCTCTGTCTGACCTCTTCCTTTCAGACCATACATGGTTGTGCTGCCTGTTGAAAAGAGTATCAGCTTCTCCTCATTTACAAGGGCAGTTGCAGCCTTCTTTATCTCCCTCATCTTGGCATCAGGGATCACCTTCTGAACGGCCTTCTGCATATCACTGAAATAGAATTTTGTCTTTTTGGATTTCTCAGCAAACTCAAGAATAGCCTTTTTGATATCTTCCATTTTTCATTACTCCTTTTATATTCCTTGTACTGCCTTTGATACCTCCCAGGCTGCATCCGTATACTTAAATTGAGTGGATGTCCTGTAGGTATCATATGCAAGGCGATAGTCATCAATGAGATGATCAGTAAATGGGAGATCACACTTCTCAAAGAACTTCTCCCATCCGATTCTCTCTGCCCAATCACCGATTCGCTCATATTTCCTGGCATCCTTTGCATATGCATCAACAATCTTTTTGACCACTTCCACTACCTCAGGATATCTTGGGTGATTATTTGGCACACCTGCTACAACCACCTTGGAGAACTTGGGCGGAGATATCCTGTTGGAAACCTTTCCACCTGCCATAATGGTAACACAGTCCCCCTCTTTATCTGCAAGTGGCAGTGCCATGCACATGGTATAGCAGTTACCACAGAACATGCACCTCTCCTGCTTGATCTTAACTGTCTTCTTCCCATCATCTGTCTTTGAAGGAGATATTGCTGCTGTAGGGCATGCAGCAATAACGAGGGGAATCTCACAAACAGATTCAAGTATCTCGCTATCAATCATTGGTGGTTTCCTGTGATATCCAAGCAGTGCTATATCAGAACAATGGACCGCACCACACATGTTAAGACAGCATGCCATTGATATCCTCACCTGTGCAGGCAGTGTCATGCTCTGGAAATAATCAAACAGCTCATCCATAACCGCCTTTACCATACCTGATGCATCGGTTGCAGGTGTATGACAGTGAATGTATCCCTGTGTATGCACAATATTGGTAACACCCGCACCTGTTCCACCTATGGGGAACTTATAGCTGCCGGATACATGTTTTCTGCTCATAAGGTCTTTTTTCAGTGCCTCCACCTTATCAAGGCTATCCACCAAGAACTCAATATTATTTCTGGTGGTAAACCTCACATATCCATCACAGTATTTATCTGCGATCTCACATATCTCCCTTATATGCTCAACGGTCATGAATCTGCAGCCACCTGCCCTTACCGTATAGACCT
>JALVMZ010000170.1 GCA_027032655.1 Desulfobacteraceae bacterium | reverse complement strand
AAAGAGGGGGCCGTTCAAGAAAAGGATCGCACATGGTGCAATTGCCATGAGCCTCATTGCACCTGTTATGGGGATGAAGCTACCAGGATTGGGAACCATTCTGGTTGAGATGAAGTGCTCATTTAAGGCACCTGTTTTTATTGGTGACACAATAACAGCCAAAGCAAAGTTAAAGGAAAAGATGGAGGATAAGAGATGGGTTAAGATGCAACTGCTATGGACAAACCAGAAGGGAGAGACCATAATGGAAGGTGAAGCAGTGGTTATTCCACCCAGGTAGCGAGACTATTAAACAGGGGGGAGTTATGGCATATAAGGATGTAAAAACGGTGTTTGAGAGCATGCCTCAGATATTTGACAGAGAGGCAGGAAAGGATCTGAATGTGGTCTTTCAGTTTGAGATCACAGGATCCAGGGGTGGTAGCTGGCAGGTGAAGATATCGAATGGTGAGTGCACGGTGGAAGAGGGGACACATTCATCTCCTACCGTTACGCTCAAAATGAGTGATGAAACCTGGCTTGGAATTGTAAATAAGGAGCTTACCGGCATGCAGGCGTTTATGAGGGGAAAGCTCAATGTAAAGGGTGACCTTCTACTTGCCCAGAGGATAGAGCAATTATTTCCCTTATAAAAATTATAAATAAAATCTATTAATGGAACTTTATCCTGAATATTTTGATGAGACCCACAGGATTCTGAGGGACTCTGTAAGGCGGTTTACAGAGGAGCATATACTTCCCTATGTCCATGAATGGGAAGAGAGGGGTATGTTTCCAAAAGAGCTTTACAAAATGGCATCATCTGCTGGTATCCTGGGTGTCGGGTATCCTGAGGAATATGGGGGCTGTGGCGGAGACCTGTTCCATAAGATAGTATGTGTGGAAGAACTTATGAGATGTGGATCCGGAGGTGTGGTGGCAGGGCTTTGCTCCCTTGACATTGCCCTTCCTCCTTTGCTTGAGCTGGGCTCAGAAGAGCAGAAAAAGAGGTTTATTCCACCGGTTTTAAGGGGGGAGAGGATTTCTGCCCTTGGTGTAACAGAACCTGATGCAGGCTCTGATGTATCAAATCTGAAGACACGGGCTAAAAGGGAAGGAGACTTCTATATTGTGAACGGAAGCAAGACCTATATCACCAGCGGATCAAGGGCTGATATTCTTACAACAGCGGTGAGAACAGGTGGGTCCGGTTATAAAGGAATAAGTCTTCTTATGATTGAATCCAGCACACCGGGATATTCGGTTTCAGAGCCCCTTAAAAAGATGGGATGGTGGGCCTCTGATACTGCCCAGATTTTCTTTGATGAGTGCAGAGTCCCAAGGGAAAACCTGATCGGTTCCGAAGGGATGGGATTTAAAGGGATTATGAGAAACTTCCAGAGGGAGAGATTATTTCTCGCTGTAATTTCCAATATGACATCACAGCTTGCCCTGGAGGAATCCATAAAGTATGCGAGGCAGAGGGAGGCATTTGGCAAAAGGATTTCCCAGTTTCAGATAATAAGGCACATGATCTCTGATATGGCCACTCTTGTTGAGGCAAGCAGGGAATTCACATATAATGTGGCTTACAGGATCAATAAAGGGATTGACCAGGTAAAAGAGATATCCATGGCAAAGAACTTTGCCTCAAAGGTGTGTGATAAGGTATGCAGGGATGCAGTCCAGATTCATGGTGGTGCGGGTTTTATGAGAGAGTTCCTGGTTGAGAGGCTTTACAGGGATTCTAAGATACTTTCCATTGGGGGTGGCACATATGAGATTATGAATGAGATTATATCATCCAAGATTTTTGATGATATAATCTCAATGAATAGGAGATAATTATGTTTGAATTTATGC
>JALVMZ010000169.1 GCA_027032655.1 Desulfobacteraceae bacterium | reverse complement strand
TGAGATTGTATTTCCAGAGCATTGCCATTGTTAGTGATGCACGCTCCGGTGTGGGGTAGTTTACAATGGCACCGCTTTTTTCGAGGATATCCAGTTGTTCATCCCATATTCCAGGGGGTGCAGCAATACAGCTTAAAAGGGGTTTTTTCTGATTCCAATCCATCAGGATGTCGCTAAGCCCTTTCAGGGCATCCACATTAGCGGATGCAAACATCATGAATAGCAGTATGCCGTGGACATTTTCATCCTCCATGACAGATTTAACAATCCCTTTTAATGCAGATGAATCATACCATGCAGGTCCCATATCCACCGGATTGGTTCTGAGTGCCAGAGGTGGAAGCAGTCTATTTATGATGGCCTGGGTCTTATCTGTAAATGGAGTAATCCTGATTCCTTGATTTTCACAGATATCTGCACCCGCCATTCCAGGTCCAGCCTGAGCAGTGAGTATAGCCACTCCAGGGCCTCTCATTAAAGGACATGTGGCAAGCGCCTTTGCGGTATCAAGGAGCTGTTGGGAGTCCTCAACATGTAATATACCTGCCTGTCTGAAGGCGGATTTATATATCCTGTGGTTACCTGCAAGTGATCCTGTGTGGGACATTGATGCCTTATTTCCCACTCTGGCACTTCCTGTCTTATAAGCAATAATGGGTTTTCTGCCCTTATATTGTCTGGATACATTTATAAGTTCACCTGCGGTATCAATACCCTCCACATAAAGGGCGATGACTCTGGTATCCGGATCATCCATAAGAAATTCGATCATCTGGGGGAAGTCAATGTTAAGGCGATTTCCAAGTCCTACTATCTTGCTAAATCCCGTGCCTGCTCTCATGCCCATAAAGGCCAGCAGATGTGACATGCCCCCACTCTGACTTACCAGTGCAACATGCCCTTCCGGAAGATAAGAGAACTCAGGTGTAAAAGATGCATTTAGTTTCTTATAATAGTTTATCATGCCAAATGTATTTGGTCCAATTACAGGGATTTGAGCCGAATTTACAATCTCATATAATTGATTGTGAAGCTTTGAACCCGTTGGGTCCTCTATCTCTTTAAATCCTGCAGTGATGAGAACAATGCCCTGGACCTCTTTTTTTACGCATTGGAGAAATACATCCGGGACCCTTTTTGAAGGCACAACCACAATGGCAAGGTCTATCTTTCCTTTATATGATTCAAGGTCAGGAGCTGTGCTTATACCCATTATCTCTTTTGAACCAGGATTGACAGGTATCACCTCACCCCTGAAACCACACAGGTTAAGGCTCTTCATTACATGGTATCCCAGTTTACCTGTATTATTGGACGCACCTATTACGGCCACTGATGATGGGTTAAAGAGGATATTTAACCTCTGTTTTAGTTTCTTATCCATAGAGCTGTCTCTGAGCAATTTCTGGTATTTAACCCATTTTCAATCCATTATGTCAAGCCATGAAACATTCACATTTGAAAGCTGAGCCCATTTCCATAATGTCACTATTGAGGATTTTTTAATAGAAAGGGCTCTTATGATAAAGAATCACAAAATCGACATAGATATATTAAGAGGATTAAAAATATCGAAGTGTTATAAGAGTGAGATAATTTTATCCGCCCCAGGGCATCTCTGAGTATAACTGATTCAGTTTGTCCCTGAACTGCTTGAAGAACATCTCATGACTCTTCTCCCACCGTGAGAGCATAAGCAGTGCATCCTTTGAAGGACCTTCTGCCTTCTGTGCCATATTTGCATAGAACTCACTCAAGTCCTTCTCTATAAGCCATGCAGTATTGAATACGGTTATATCTGGCACCATGGATTCCTCAATACACTGTTTCAGGAACTCTGATTTTGCCCTTTCATCAAAGTAATTGGTGGGTTCAAGCACAATATCTTTGATCTGGGATATATCAGGGGACCTGCCTGATTTTATATCATCGAGTATTCTGGATATAAATTCAATGTGCTTTTCTTCTTCCTGAATGAGCCTTTTAAATGCACTTATGGCAGAGCCCAGTGCCATCCTGCTGAGTGATGTCTCAAAAAAGCTCTTTCCTGTGTATTCCTGATTGAGTGCATATTCAAATATCCTGATAAGAGCTCCTTTCTCTTCCATTCATATCCCCCTGGTTTTATGGGTTAGCCTTTTCAATTTTCACCGCACATACCTTGTATTCCGGTATCTTCACCACAGGGTCAAATGCAGGGTTGGTAAGTATATTTGCATTGGTCTCAAGAAAGTGGAAGTTCATAAAGACCATTCCTTCCTTCACCCTGGTGGTGATATATGCCCTGGCCTTTACTTCTCCCCTGCGAGAAGATACTTTCACCCATTCACCATTGGAAATTCCCATCTTATCTGCATCGTGGGGATTTATCTCCACATATCCATCACTCACCTCTGATATCAGGGATGGTGAATTTCCAGTCATGGTTGCAGTGTGGTAATGGACAAATACCCTTCCTGTGGTAAGCCAGAAGGAATACTCCTCATCAGTCTTCTCAGCAGGGCCTTTATATTCAATGGCATGGAAGAGCCCCCGTCCCTTTGCAAATCTATCTTTATGGAGGAATCTTGTCCCTGGATGTCCTGTATCAGGGCATGGCCATTGAATACCTTCACCTTCAAGCCTCCCATATGTTATCCCTGCGTATGATGGTGTTAGTTCTCTTATCTCCTCCATTATTGAGGCAGGTGAGTCGTATTCCATCTTATATCCGAATCTATTGGAAAGATCCTGAATAATCTCCCAATCAGCCCTTGAATCACCTATGGGCTCTATTGCTTTTCTTATCCTCATTACCCTTCTTTCCGTGTTTGTAAATGTGCCGTCCTTTTCAGCATATGAAGCCCCGGGTAAAACCACATGTGCAAGTTTTGCTGTTGGACTCATAAAGATATCCTGAACCACCAGAAACTCTGCCTTTTTCAATGCCTCTTCCACATGCCCTGAGTCCGGATCGCTCATAATGGGGTTTTCACCCACCACATATAGGGCCTTTACCGTTCCTTCATGTAGCCCGGAAATCATCTCCGGTATGGTCAGTCCAATCTTGTTGGAGAGTTTCGCATCCCATGCAGATTCAAATTTTTGCTGGATATCAAGCATGGTAACCGCCTGATATCCTGGATACACATTGGGAAGTGCTCCCATGTCACATGCACCCTGAACATTGTTCTGACCACGAAGTGGATTGACCCCTGTGGATTCCCTGCCCACATTTCCTGTTAGCATGGCAAGGTTTGCAAGGGATTTTACATTATCCACACCGTTGGTATGCTGTGTGATTCCCATGCAATACACAATGGACCCTTTATCAGCAGTTCCATACAATCTTGCAATCTCTTTTATGTCATCTACACTTACGCCTGTGATATCTGATACCTTCTCTGGTGGATAGTTCTCAATTGTCTTTTTAAACTCTTCAAAACCCTCTGTCCTGCTTTCAATGAATTCCATATCATGCCAGCCCTGGGCAATTATCTCATGCATAATCCCATTTAAAAGTGCCACATCTGTCCCCAAGTTATGCTGGACATATATGTCAGCAAATCTGGAAATATGTATCTTTCTTGGGTCTGCGACTATTATATTTGCCCCATTTTTTCTGGCGCGATATATCCTGGTGGCCACTAAGGGATGAGATGATGTGGTATTTGAACCTATGATAAATATACAGTCAGCATTTTCAAGCTCACTGACACTGTTTGTCATGGCGCCTGATCCAAATGCTGCGGCAAGACCTGCCACTGTGGAGGAGTGTCAGAGCCGGGCACAGTGATCAACATTGTTTGTCCCTATCCCTGCGCGGACAAATTTCTGGATAATATAATTCTCCTCATTTGTAACCTTTGCAGATGATAGAAATGCTATGCTATCAGGCCCATTTTTTTCTTTTATCTCTTTTAGTCTGGATGCCACAAGGTCAAGGGCTTCATCCCATGTGGATTCCACGAATTCCCCGTTTTTCTTGATAAGCGGGACCTTCAGCCTTTTAGGGCTCTGGACAAATTCATGAGCATTCCATCCCTTAATACAGAGCTTGCCCTGATTAACGGCTCCGCTTTTACATGGAATAACGCCCTTTATTTCGCCATCAAGGACTTCCAGATAAAAGTTACATCCACACCCACAATATGGACAGGTTGTAAGCACTGTTTTGTATTGCATTTTAACTCCTCTTAAAACAATCTTATGGACCGCATTACATAAAAAGCTATTCAGGAGGAGGACCTCCCAGTATATTTAAAGGCGGTTTTTCATCAATAGTAAAACCTGGCCTGTAGTTGAATTCCTTGTCAATGATATCAGATACCTTTTTGTAAAGAGTCCTTAGTGGTATGTCTGCTGGGCAGACCTCATTGCACAGGCCACAGTCAATACACCTACCGGCCATGTGAACAGCCCTTACCAGATGAAAGATGGGGATTTCAGGGGGTATCTCACCAGTAGGTATCAATTCATGGGTCTCCAGCGTGCATTCTTTACAAAAGCACATGGGACATATATCCCTGCATCCATAACACTTTATACACTTTGAAAACTCTGCCATCCAGGATGCAAATCTCTCATTAATCTCCTTTTCATCCAGTTGGGCCACAGAGTTATAGCTACTCTCTTTTGCCTTTTCAGTGCCTACAAATTCATCAGGATAGGGTTTGAGGCATTCGCACTTATCTGCAAGCTCCTGTGGACAGGAGATGCCCACTGGATAGATGTTTTCTGGCTTGAGCTGATTCCATATGAACAGGGTCTTAAGCCCTCTTTCATCGCACCCTCGAACAAGAACACCGAATTTATCTTCAGGATACTTCCTTGTTAAGGTTATAAGCAGTTTATTAAGTGGATACCTGTTATCACCCGCTTCAGCACTATCACCCAGAACCATGCTGTCCAGCTCATCAGGTGATGTGAAAAGGTGGGGTGCAGTGTGACCATTCTTCATAGCAAGCCCTAAGAAACCCTTAACTTTTCCTGATTCAAGAAGCTCTTTTACCTTATTTTTTACATCATCTATCATTGGTTCACCTTAAATAACAGAATTGGAATTTTATCAAGCAACCTTTTTCATTGATCTCAGGGGTGATGGCCCCAGTTGCTTCAGTGTATTAACAAATTCATTGATTGCCTCAACAAACTCAGGGGCCTCGGCTGATGAGACCCATTTGAGCTTTATCCTTTCAGGTTCAATGCCACTAAAGGCAAGAAGTCCCTTGAGGAACCGTATTCTTTTAGAAGTGGCATAATTTCCATATAGATAATGGCAATCACCAATATGGCATCCTCCCACAAATACCCCATCCACTCCCTGCTGAAATGCAAGCAGTATATGGTGAGGTGAAACAGATGCAGAACACATAACCCTCACTATCCTTATGTTGGGAGGATATTGAAGACGACTGACCCCAGCTAGGTCAGCAGCAGCATATGCTCACCATGTGCAGAGAAAACATATTATCCTGGGTTCAAATCCATCCATAATTTATCCCCTTTATTGTTACTCACCCGCTATTGCCCTTATCTGGGACAAGAGCTGACGGGGTTTAAATCCTTTAAGCACCGCACTATGAGAAGGGCAGGTGGATGCGCAGCATCCACATCCCTTACACAGTATCTCATTTACCTGGCATATGTTCCTTTCACTATCATAACTAATGGCACCATACGGGCACATATCCATACATCCTTTACATCCAACACATGTATCAGGGTTTATCTCTGCAACTATTGCACTACTAACAAGCTTTTCCTTAAAGAGAATATTTGCAATGCGGGATGCTACCCCTATTCCCTGGGACCTGGCCTCATCCACTGTGGAAGGAAACCTGGCAGAACCGCACAGAAATACACCATCCGTTGCGAAATCAAGGGGTCTTAA
>JALVMZ010000168.1 GCA_027032655.1 Desulfobacteraceae bacterium | reverse complement strand
CTATTTTTCCAGGGAGAGTAGATAGGTCCTGAGGTTTATTCCCTTATTTTTAAGACCTAATTTGGTCCTTAATTTGTATCTGTGGGATGTTATTGTATGGAGGGATAGATTCAGGAGTCTTGCGATCTCCTTATTGGTGAGACCCTCTTTTACTAAATGAGCCACCCTTATCTCCATAGGGGTAAGATTTAAAAACCTATTTGACAACCTGCTTATCATGGGGGATGTAATATCCTCTAAATTGCTGACCAATATATTAAGCAGTGCCTTCTGTTCCACAGTAAGGTCGGTCTTGTCCAGCCTTTTTATGTAAGGCATAATGAGTCTGTTCACATTAAATAAGATATGTTCTCTTTCCTTTTTTCTTTCCTCTTCTATTTTTTTAAGAATTACCTTGAGGGCAATATTGGCTTCTTCAAGCTTTCTTGATTTTCTTTTCAGTTCCACCTCCCTTTTTCTCAAATCCTCCATTGCCTCAATGAGTTTTTCGGTCCTCTCCTTAACTATCTTCTCAAGATTATCCCTGTGCTCCCTGAGTTCCTGTTCCGCCCTCTTTCTCTCTGTAATATCTATCCCGAGGGCAAGGAAGTAATCAAGCCCACCATCAGGTTTAAGTATATGTTTTGAGTGCCATTCAACAAATACCTCATCTCCATCCTTTGTTACCATCCTTGCCTCGTTTATCCTGGTTTCACCATCAGAGGGTATGTTCTGAAATATCCTCTTTAACTCTGGCCACTCCTTTTCTGGCACGAATGTCTTAAGATAATTTTTTCCAATCACCTCTTCGTGTGAATATCCAAGGGCAGAGAGCATGGCCTCGTTCATCAAAAGTATCTTTCCGTCCGAATCTATTGCCACAAAAAATGCTGGAGAGGTCTTGATAAGTGTATCTGAAAACTCTTTCTGTTTCCTCAGCTCATCCGCCATCCTTTTGTATTCAGTAATATCCCGGCTTACAACAGCAACCCTTATCACATTACCCTTTGAATCTGTTACAGGATCAATGGTGGTGTCCATCCATCTTCCGTCCCTTTCATCCTCATACCTGAAGGACTTCCCTGTTTTCACTGCCATCTGGTGATAGAATCTTCGCCTTTGGGCAACCTCAGGAGGAAACAGATCAAAGGCGATTTTCCCGATGAGCTCATCCTCTGTTTTCCCCAGGGCCTCTGAAGCCGTGCTATTTAGAGCAAGTATCCTGCCGTCTCTATCAAGGAGAAGCGCCCGGTCATTGGGGGCGTTTAAAAGGGCGCGCACCGTCTCCTCACTTTTGATGAGCTCTTCTTCAAGTCGCTTCCGTTGAAAGAACTCAGGGATATCAGGCACCACATGAATGGATGTTCTTCTGTAATGCTCTTTTGTATATTCCTGAATGTATTTCTCTATCCTTTCAGGTGGGGCCATTATGAATCTACAATGGTCATCGCCTTTGGCCCTGCACTCGATCTCAGCGGCAACCAGAGGAATTCCAAAACTCTCTTCGCACCAGCCGGAAGAGTATCCTGCATTCATGATACATACCGGGAAATCTGTCTTTTCACCGCTCTGAAGCCATGTATGTGCCTCAAATGAAAATGGATGATCATATATCAGATAATAATCTTCATCGGGGGTGGGATGTGATTCAGGGAATATATTTACAAAGGCCCATCCAGTATATGCAAAGTGTATGGGGCCTGCTGATAATTTTTCAATGGGTTTGCTAACAGCCATCTTCCTGTGGAAACTCTTTGCATCTGCCTTTCCTATTGCGTGTGCCACATCAAAGAGGAGGCTGAATGCCACATTTCGAGCCTCCTCTTTTCCTCTATCATGATAGAGGGATACAACGAGTTCGTAAAATTCTTT
>JALVMZ010000167.1 GCA_027032655.1 Desulfobacteraceae bacterium | reverse complement strand
GTATTACATCCAGTTGGATATTCAAATATAGCAAGTGCCTTGTTAGATTTTGATCATGAAGCAAGAGAATTAATTTTGAAAAATATAAATGAACTTATTAATAAAACCAAAAAAGATCGAAAAAAACATGATTTTACAGTGCTTTATAAAGAGATAGATACAGGTTTTACATTTATGACTCAATGTGGGAGAGAAGGATTAAGAGAGAGGCTATGTTCCTTTTTTATAATGAAGAAGTACTCAACAAAGACAAGAAAATGGATAGGTATTGGGAGAGACGTTTTAGATGATGAATGGTTTGTGAACGAGTTTGTATATTTAGATTTTCCATGGGAAATCAATCCTAAAATGGATAAATTATTAGAGAAATATCCAATTATAAAGAAAGGATAAAATTTGTGTTGATATTACCATATAGAGTTCCGGTGCTTTGAATCTTCGATCTAGGTTTTTGGCTTAATTTCAAATATGCTTAAGACGTTAAGAGGGAAAGAAAAAATGCATAACAAGCCGCTCCACCTGACGGTTTCACGGCTATGCCTGTGAGGGCGTGGGTGAGCTTGGTCGTTAATGTGGCAGGCTGATATAATGGAAGAAGAATTAAATAGATATAAAAAAGAATTTCTCAGGGCACTGGAAAAGTTCCAATTTATTGAAGAGACATTAAAAATGTGCATCCTTGTTCGGTAGCAAAGAAAAAACGAGGTAAAGCGCTTACAAAAGAAAAGAGAATTTCAGGAATAAATAATCAACTGATGAAATTATAACCAAGTAACAGGAAGCTCAAAATACACACTATTTTAAGTCTCTTCTGGGCCATAATATTTCCTTTGTTTTTATATTTACTATTCCATTAAAATTGATGCGAACTTCTGGCAAGAAGTCATTGGGTAGGAACACAAGTGTATAAAAGGGGGCAATGCCACCTAATTTTAAGATTTTTGTGGAAAAGTAGCAATTTTGCAACTATATTATGGTATGGTTGGGGGTAATGAGAGGATGAAGAAGATTGATATGCCATATCATGACATACTGGAGAGTATCTCAGACGGTGTGTTCACAATAGATTTGGACTGGAATATAACCTCATTTAACAGGGCGGCAGAAGAGATAACAAAGATTTCAAGAAATGAGGCCATTGGCAAAAAATGCCAGGATGTGTTCAGGTCAAATATGTGTGAGGATGGATGTCCTTTGAGAAACACGCTTTTGACAGGGAAACCAATTATTGGCAGGACAGGATTCATTATTGATTCTAAGGGAGAAAAAATCCCTATAAGCGTATCAACAGCAATACTGAAAGACACCAAGGGCAAAATAATAGGCGGCGCCGAAACTTTCAGAGACCTGAGTGAACTGGAGTGCCTGAGGGAGGAACTAAGGGGAAAATACAGGCTGGGTAATATCGTAAGCAAGAGTCCTGTAATGCAAAGAATCTTTGAGATTCTTCCCACAGTAGCCCTGTATGATACCACTGTTCTTATAACGGGGGAGACAGGAACTGGAAAAGAGCTCCTGGCAAGGGCCATACATGAACTCAGTCCAAGGAGAGATAAACCATTTATTGCCATAAATTGCTCTGCAATCCCGGATGCCCTCCTCGAATCAGAACTATTTGGATATAAGAAGGGTGCCTTTACTGGAGCCACGAAGGATAAGCCCGGAAGATTTAAGATTGCAGATAGAGGAACAATATTTCTTGATGAGATAGGAGATATGAGCCCCAGTTTACAGGTAAAGCTCTTGAGGGTATTGGAAGATAAGAGTTTTGAACCGCTGGGTTCAACTAAGACCGAAAAGACTGATACAAGAATAATTACAGCCACAAACAGGGATCTAACACTTCTGGTAAAACAGGGGAAATTCCGTGAGGATCTATACTACAGAATAAATGTAATAAAGATAGAGTTACCCCCCTTGAGAGAGAGGAAAGAGGATATTCCCCTTCTTGTGGAATATTTCTTAGAGAGGCTAAATCGTATTTATAAGAGAGATATTAAAGGCCTGACACCTGAAGCACTCTCTATTTTTATGGCACATTCCTGGCCCGGGAATATCAGGGAGCTTGAAAATGTTATAGAGAGCTCATTTGTCCTATGTGATGAGGAATTCATCGGGATACAGCACCTACCAAGGGAATTATTGGTGTTTGCACAAAAGGGAGATAAAGAGTCACTTAAGTTCACAAGAGAGCTTATGGAAGCTCATATTATCAAGGCAGCCCTTGAATCCACAAATAATAATAAGACACTTGCGGCAAAAAAGCTGGGTATCCATAAGACCACACTGTTCCGGAAATTAAAGAGATTAAAGTCCACTTATCCCTTCTTTTAGTAGCCATATTGCACCTCTTTATTGTTATTAAGTAGCAATAATGCAACTTTTCTTTTCCTGAAATAGTTTGTCAGCCCTGTAACTATTTAATATTACTATTTATTTTTTATTGCATGAAATGGCATATTTTATGCTTTAAATTATTATCAGCTATGATAAGGGCAGGATTTTCAAGGAAAGGAGATTTTATTGCGCCTGTATTTGATATATCCCGTCACCTGAGGGTGGTTGAAGCAGAAGATGGTCGAATGAAAGAGCAATTTGATGTTGTATTCAATGAACTTATCCCATCAGTGGTATTATTGGAACTTAAGATGCATGAGATTCAGGTGTTGGTTTGTGGCGCAGTCAGCAGGTTTATGTTATGGGCACTGGAGTCAAAGGGAATTCATGTAATTCCATTTGTTTCAGGGGAGATTGATAATGTAATAAAGGCATGGCTTGAAGGGAACCTATTGAAGGGAAAATTTGCCATGCCTGGATGTAAATGGAGGTTTAGAGGTATGGTTCAAGAAAGAAGGGGCCAGTATGGTAGGGGAAAAGGCAAAGGAAGGGCCGGAGGAGGTGGATATGGTGGCAGAAGAGGTGGTCAAATCGGGAAAAATGCTCCAGATTATTGTGTCTGTCCCGATTGTGGATACCTTGAGCCTCATCGCCAGGGTATCCCATGCAGAAATATTAATTGCCCAAAATGTGGCACTTTGCTTATTAGAAAATGAGTAAGAAAGGAGGTGTAATTATGCCCTGGGGAGATAGAACAGGTCCAGCAGGCCTCGGTCCAATGACAGGAAGAAGGATGGGGTATTGTGCTGGTTTTAATATGCCGGGATTTATGAATCCGGGTTTTGGTTTTGGACGAAGAAGAGGAAGAGGAAGAGGATTCTGGTGGAGAGGCTGGAGACACTGGGGACCATTCTGGGGAGGACCCTTTTGGGCGTGGAATCCTCCAATCTGGGCTTCTGAACCTGAAGCTGAAAAGGATATGTTAAAGAATCAGGCGAAGATTCTTGAGCAGGAACTTGCAGAAATAAAGAAACGTATTGATGAATTAGAGGCCAAAAAAGAGGTATGATTGTAGGGGAAAATAAGACTGGCCTTCCATCTGGAAGGCCAGTTTGTTAGATGAGAAGGGGGGATATTTTATGAAAGTAGCTGTCACCTCAAGGGGAGATACACTGGATTCTCCATTTGAGCAGAGATTTGGAAGGAGTCCTGGATTCCTGATATATGATACTGAAACAAAGGATTATGAATATATTAATAATTCTGTAAATCTTAATCTACCACAGGGTGCAGGGATTCAAGCGGCACAGACTATCTCAAATTCAGGGGCAGAGGCTGTAATTACAGGCCATTGTGGGCCAAAGGCATTTCAGGTTCTTAAGGCGGCAAAGATTAAGATTTACTATGCAAGAGCAGATAAGGTAAAAGATGCAATAGAGGAGTTTCTTAAAGGAAAACTTGTGGAGGCAGATGGATCAGATGTTGAGGGACACTGGGCCTAATATAGCTATTGCTTCTGGTAAAGGAGGAACGGGAAAAACAACCGTTGCAGTTAATCTGATACAGGTAATGAAGGGACCGAGGCAGATAATTGACTGCGATGTTGAAGCCCCAAATATTAATTCATTTTTATCTGGAGAGGATGTCACTGAAAGGGTCATTGCGGTGCCAGTGCCTGCTGTAGATGATAAGAAATGTGATGGATGCGGAAATTGTGGCGATGTGTGTGAATTTCAGGCAATTGTTCCCTTGGGCACTCTGGCTCTTGTGTTTCAGGAGATGTGCCATGGATGTGGAGCATGTGTCAGGGTATGTGACAGGGGGGCAATTAAAGAGACATCCCGAAGGATTGGTATCATTAAAGAGTCAAAAATGGGTGAGCTCCAATTAATTGCGGGTATTCTGGATATAGGTGTCCATATGGCTCCTCCACTTATAAGGGAATTAAAGAAATATATTAAAAGAGATAGGTTCACTGTATTGGATTCGCCTCCAGGGACATCCTGTCCAGTGGTAACCACAGTTATGGGAATGGATTATATCTTACTGGTTGCAGAGCCAACCCCATTTGGTTTATATGACCTATCCCTTACGGTTCAGATAATAAAAGCGCTTCAGATACCATTCGGTGTAGTGATTAATAGAGAAGGTATAGGCAATGATGATATAAAGATATTCTGTAATGATAATGAGATTCCTATTCTGGGTGAGATTCCGAATGACCGTAAGATCGCAGAGGTATATTCCCATGGAGGCAGTATTGTTGAAGACCTGCCGTATCTAAAGCCTGTTTTTGAGGATATAGTTGATACCCTCTTATTAAAGCTGGAGGAACAAAAAGATGCCAGTCTATGAATATGAATGCGTGGATTGCGATAAGACATTTGAATTTAATCAGTCAATGAATGATGAGAGCATAAAAATTTGCCCTGAATGTGGGGGGCAGCTAAAGAGAATTCTCTCACAGGTCTCCATAATCAGTAAGGGTGGAACATGCTCTTTTACTGAAAGGGGGGCAACCTGTTGTGGGCAAACCGAACCATGTGGTAGGTGCGGATAGGGATGAGATGGATGATATAAAAGAAATAGCAATATTGAGCGGAAAAGGGGGAACAGGTAAAACCAGCCTTACCGCATCTTTTGGAGATATCTTGGGCAGGGTGGTATTGGCAGATTGCGATGTGGATGCCCCTGATCTTCATATATTACTTAAACCCCATGTTATTGAAAGACATTCATTTCAGGCAGGGAAACTTGCTACCATAGATGATAAAAGGTGTTCTTTATGTAATCTATGCGTGGAAGAGTGCCGGTTTGAGGCAATAAGTATTTCAGACAGGGATGGCGTCCCTGTTATAGATCCATTTTTATGTGAAGGATGTGGTGTATGTAAACTTGTATGTCCATCGGAAGCCATTTCCATGGAGGAAAAAGAGGCCGGGGAGTGGATGATATCCGAGACAAGGACCGGGCCAATGGTTCATGCAACTCTATTGCCAGGGGCAGAGAATTCTGGAAAACTTGTATCTATTGTTAAAGAGAATGCCAAAAGGATTGCTCAGGAAAAAGGTATAAAATGGATACTGGTTGATGGGCCTCCAGGTATTGGGTGCCCTGTTATATCATCCATGGCAGGAATATGGAGAACCATTGTGGTTACAGAACCCACACTTTCAGGCAAGCATGATATGATACGAATTCTTAAGCTGGCCAAACATTTTAATGTAAGTGGTTTTGTTGTGGTAAATAAGTGGGATTTAAATCCAGAGATTTCATTAGAAATCCAGAAAGTAGCAAGGGATATGGGCGCCCATTGTGTGGGAAATATACCTTACAGTGAGGTATTTGTAAGTGCACAATTAAATGGAAGGAGTGTGGTTGAAATTGATCCTTATATCAGGGAATCTATTAAAGATATATGGAATAATGTAATTAATAATTAGGAGGTGAAATTATTGATGATATCTGAAACCAGGAAAGAATCAATCAGTGACCAGGGAAAAGAGTTGGAGGATGGTTCTCATTATGGTCCACTCAAAGAATTTAATGGGCATTACAGGGGAACAGGTCC
>JALVMZ010000166.1 GCA_027032655.1 Desulfobacteraceae bacterium | reverse complement strand
TACTTAAAAAATCATCTTGAGCTCCCGGTATTAAAGGTTTTAAAGAAAATAAAAATAGTAGGTATCCAGGATGGTTAAGAAAGAAGCAGGTATAAATGGTTATAGGGATAAAGAAAAATTCTCAATTCATGATACCAGAACTCTTGCAATGATGAATTTCCTGAAATTTTTAGATAAACCTCTCTATAGCCCAAAACCTGATATATAAATTGTTTGAATATTGATCAGATAAGTTAGCTCATTGTATCATTCATTGATTCAAACATGGAGGGTTCCCGATCGTAAAAAATCACAAACCTCCATCCAAAAAGGTAAATTTCATATAAAATTCCGAATTCATTTGATTCCATGTCCATAAATAAAAGGTCTGACTCATTTTGTAGATTGTAAAATAGAATTGACCCCTGATCGTAAGATAAGATTGGCCCCCCAATAGATGGAAATATAATCTCCTCCTTTTTGTTAATTTGAATCCTATTACACCTAACGCCGCAAATCACCGGTAGCAAAAAGCAGAGCAAGGAACGAGCGGCGCTTTTTGCTGTCCAAGTGAATTTGTCTTGTTAGGCGCCTGTATTAGCATTAAGGATCCATGTACGTTAAAATTAGCCCTGGCATACCGAAAACGGGATAAGCAATCCCTAACGTACCTGAAATTGCCGCTACAAACCATTTAACAAGTTTCCCTCCCTTGAAAGAAAATAATCTATCTATATGCTTCTCTTTCAAATCCATGAAGCGATTAAACCTATCAGGTATCTGCAAAGTAGCTATAAAATGCCCTACTTTATTAAATAGCTGAGTTGTTCGCTCAATTATTAATGCCCCGGTAGTTTTTGCCCATGACAAGGCTTTTACATAGAACTCTTTTACGAAGTTCTTTTTTGGGCTCAGTGTTATGTAATAGCGATCGTCCTCAAAGCTATTTTCCAACAAAGTCATAATTTCATCGTCTATATCTTCATCAGATATTTCAATAATTTCATCCATTTTATACAGGGCCATAAATGATCTGTGTAATGAGAGTGAAAACTCTTCAGGCGATATTTCTATTGGCTCTTGACAAAAATCATTGGCAATACTTATGAGAAATGACTGATGCTCTTGACTACCCTCAGAAGCAAGCTTTATTAACTTAATGAGATTATTTGGGATGGAGATTTTTACAGAAGGTTTTTCTTTCATATAACCTTTGGCAATAGCATCAAGCGTGGATAACCCAAGAATAATTGAATGCCTTTCGATTACAAATAGCCAATATATGTCCATGTTTTCTCCTTATCATTTATACGCCTAACGTCATGGGTCACTTGTCGCTGTGGAGCGTCAGCGGAACAGCGGTCAAGTGCACCCAATTGTTATGCATTAAAGTCCAATAACCCTATTCCAATCGGCAATATACATGTACATTCTTTGGAACTCGCTGGGCAAAAGCATCCTATTATGCGCTATGAAGTTTCTTCCTTTTTCAAGCTCATCCATTCTCTGTTTTAGCCAATGCTGTGAGGGAATAATATCTTCAAAGTGCTCCCATTTGCTGATAATCAGTTGAGCCAAATGCCCAAAATCTATAAAACCCAACAGATCCGTTTTTTCTCCCTCTAGCCACGAATCTTTGTAAGCCGTTTCTTGTCTTTTTTCTGCAAATTCTTTAATTTTCACTGGAATATTTTCTATCCAATTAGGACCTTCTTTCTCAGAAAGGGTTTCACGTATAAAATCTCTAATTTGATTCTCAAAACAATGCAGAACAGCATAAAGCCTAGCCATTTCTAAGGCATTATTTCTTCTAGTAACAGGAAAAGGAGCTATAGCTTCTGTTAGTAATTGTTCTTCAGCATCTCGTTGGTCAGCCCCAATTTGTATTCCTGCTGCCTGAAATGTTCCTGCCTCAGCTTCAAACATCAAACCTCTAAATAGAAAATCTCTTAAATCTTTATACTTCAAAGAGATGCTCCTTTAATGATTTAAAAATAGCATTGTAAACCTCTATGTCTTTCGTAGCTGGTAAATGTATCTGAATATTATAGTGCAAACTAGGATGGCTGATAGCAGGAGTTGGTAAAGTTTCGGTTTTGGAGACAGAAATCTTTTCGGCCTCCTTATTCTCATCTTGCTTTTTTGCAACGCTTATTTTTGATTCCGATAAATGATCCAAATCAGCAAGGCCAAGTAAAGCATAAAAAGTGTTCATCATATACTTGGCAACATTATCACTAACATTATGATAGCTTTTAAATTTTCCTTGAACCATCTCCTTGTCAGCATCTGTTGGTTTTGCATTAATTAAAAATATGTCTGAATATGCTTCCTTCAAAGCTTCGGCCATAACCTTCTTCGACTTTGAGTAATCCCTGTATTCATGATATCGAGATGTCGGTTTTCCATCCGGGGACAAAAACCCTAATTCTTTTAGTATTGGAATAAAAGCTCTATGGTTAGAAGAGGTAAAACCTAAATCCTTTAAAAGTTGTTGAGTAAACCTTTCAGGAGCCTGACCTTCCCTGATCTTTGAGAAAAAATCTGGTAGTTGACCATATGCCTTTGTGTAGGCTTTAGATAAACTCATTGAATATCTCCTTTTGCATAATGAGCATAACTACTAATAATATTATATTGGTAATATAATTTTTTTTAAAATATTATTGGGTGAATGTCAAGTAAAAATTAGGGAAATTGGGTTGTTAGAGAGATAAATGTTAAATAATTATAAAAATTATTATATTATTAATTAATTTAGTTATTTTGAAGATTATTGGAAAAAGGGCTTATACTGAGACACTAAAGGACTGGACATTATGTTAATATCTTGGCTTTCATGTCCTCTCTTTGTTTTTGAAGCCTTGCCTTTATCTCTGGATATTTAAGGGATAGTATCTGACCTGCAAGTATTCCTGCGTTTTTTGCTCCACCCTTTCCAATGGATACTGTGGCAACAGGAATCCCGGGTGGCATCTGGCAGGTGGAAAGCAGTGCATCAATTCCCTTGAGTGGCGATGAATCAATGGGAACACCGATTACAGGGATGGTGGTATGGGAGGCAATAACACCTGCAAGATGTGCAGCCCAACCTGCTCCTGCAATTATTACCTCAATGCCCCTCTGCTCAGCACTCTTTGCATATTCCATTGTCTCATGAGGAGTCCTGTGGGCGGAAAGGACCCTTACTTCATAAGGAATCCCCAGTTCCTGGAGCACATCAGTGCATCCCTTCATCACATCCTTATCCGAACTACTTCCCATTAATACTCCCACTATGGGTCTAATATCCTCCATATTAACTCCTTATTGTGGTATTTTCAGGAACGGGTACCTCTTGCCATTCCCAGTAATGGATAGATTATCATCCCTGATAACCATGCAGTATCTTCTGCTGAGAGAATATCAATGATATTCCGGTCAAAGAGTATATTTCCATCAGGGGGGAACTCATCGTCCCCTCTCCAGAGCACAAGGGCAACAGATATCAGTGGAAAGGCTTCCACTTTAACTGATACATCCCCCTGGTCAAATCCAGATGCATTATATCTTTCAATGGCAAGTCTCTGGAGAAGCTCTGGATCCTCTCCAAAGCCCTTGAGCATGGGATCTCTTGCCCTCCTGTTAAACGCATCCATATAAAACCTGCCATCGGGAATCTCCTTAAAGCTGATCCATTCACCTGTGGGGGGTGAGCCACTTGATTTGAATGCGCCCGTGAGATAGTGCATTATTAACACCTGCTCCTGAAGGGATAGCTCTTCCTTTCCGGTTGTCTTTTTCATTTCAAAATCGCCCCATGAGATTGATATCTCCTGATTCAGGAATCTGAGAATAAGGTAAATCCTATCTCCAACCCTGTTAATACCACAGCCTGCAAAAGATGAAACAAGGTCAGGGTTTCTGTCCTTTAACTCGGCCTTTGCTATTTCAAAGGCCTGTTTATAATCATCTATCCTTGGCATATTCACTCCTTCCTAAAATGGTTTCCAATCTATATAACCAAAATTCGTTTTGAAGTCTATGATATAAAGTGGTTTGTCTTTGAAAATATTTAGGTAAGCAAATTGAGAGCTTTGGGAAAATGATTCATATTCCCCGTTTGTCATCCTGAGTCATCCTCTATTCGTCATCCTGAGGGTGCCTGAAAGACACCCGAAGTATCTATGAGATGCTTCGGGGCTTTGCCCCTCAGCATGACAGATAAGGTAATTCCAGATATAGGTTGAAAAAAAGATAGAGATTTAAATGATTCCAAGGTGAATTAAGATTGCCCTTTCCACCTGTTTAATTTTTTCTTCTGGAATTCTTCCTATTAATTTAACAAGTCTTTTTTTATCTATGGTTCTGATCTGGTTACATTTTGCCTTCGAATCATGTAAAAGACCTGTCGTCTCTTTGGAAATAAGGGTTTCAAAAGGATATATCCTTTCTGTTTTTGAAGTGATTGGAAACCCACCATATCTCACCTCTCTTAGGGAAATACATCCTATCTCCATTCCTCTAAGGTAATCTTTTCCCACTCCTCATTGATTTTCTTATCTTCCTCTCTTGTCGCCCTATATCCCTGTATGAGTAATTCATTCAGCCTTCTTTTATTCTGTCTTTGGATCTTCTCTCTTATTGCATCCGCTATGAATTTACTCTTATTAGCCACATTTTGTAATTCCATATACAGTTCTTCTGGAATGGTAATATTTAATCTTTTCTTGCTTATAACCTCCTGTATTCAAAACACACTAAATATGTGTATTGTCAATACAAAGGTTGGAATCTTTTTATCAATATTGCAAGAAAAAATTAATTGTTGATTTTATAACGATTATCGATTACGATTATTGATATGGAATCAGAGCTAAAAAAGATTACCAGAGAGATACTGCTTGGATTCTGGAAGGTGCATATTCTCCACCATGCAAATGAGGGACCTGTGGTGGGACAGTGGATGCTTCAGGAGCTGAGGCATCATGGATATGAGCTAAGCCCCGGCACCCTTTATCCACTCCTTCATCGCATGGAAAGGAGTGGATGGCTTCGCTCTGAATCTGACCCCAAGGCAGGCCCCCGCGGAAGGAAGAGTTATTATCTAACCCCAAAGGGAAGAAAGGTCCTGGAATTTTTAAAGCAGAGGGTGGAAGAGTTGTGGCTGGAGATTAAGGATGACGGAGACATATGAGATAAAAAAAGATACAGCATCTATTGAGATGAGAGAAGTTATTGTTCGCTTTAATAGGAAGCCAGTATTGAATGGATTTTCTTTGGTGGTTCAAAAGGGAGAAAAGGTAGTAATAACAGGTGCATCAGGTGCTGGTAAAAGCACAATCCTTCGCACCATTCTCGGATTTGTAGTGCCTGAATCAGGCACTATCCATATCCTTGGCGAGCAGTTAACACCAAAGACAGTATGGCACTTACGGACATATCTGGGATATGTGCCTCAGGAGCCTGAACTTGGCTCCGGGTCGGTTCGTAACTGGCTTGAGATGCCATTTTCCTATCGTGCTAACAGAAGACTCAAGAAAAACCTTGAAATGATACCTGATATGTTTCATAAATTTCTACTTCCGCTTGAGCTCCTTGATAAGGATGTTAGCACACTCTCAGGTGGCGAAAAACAACGAATTGCCATAGTATCTGCGCTACTGCTTCAAAGACCCATACTGCTTTTAGATGAGCCAACCTCTGCACTGGATGAGATGAGCAAAAGGGTTTTTACTGAATTGTTATACTCATCAGAGCTTACTGTTTTAATGATAACCCACGATAGAGAACTTCAAAAGATAGGTGATAGGGAGATTCACATTTCTTGATGGGGGGATAGATGATGGGTGCTGTTGATATTAACATATATAATCTGGCCATATATTACATGTTGCTGATTGTTCCGCTTGGATTGATGCTATGGCTTCACATCCCAATGATAGGTAGAACGCT
>JALVMZ010000165.1 GCA_027032655.1 Desulfobacteraceae bacterium | reverse complement strand
GAATTGATGATGCAACATGCCAGTTCCCCACCCTATATTTCAGAGATGATCTCTTCGATATTGTTGAAAGTGATGAGTTCTGGCTTTCATTAACTCCGAGTGTCCATCGCAGTAAAGATTGGGGCAGTGCATTTCCCAGAATGATTAATTTTGCAAGGTTAATTCCAAAGGGAACCAATGAGTCCTTCTGGGTAGCAGTAACACATCTGGATAATAAAAATGCTTTCGCAAGACAGATGCAGGCCGGGATGATAGTAGATTGGGTCCAAAAGAGAACAGGCAATATAATACTTATGGGAGATTTCAACGAAAGACCTGGCTCCAATGTCCACAGGCTCCTTACATCCCATCTGATTGATACCTGGGAGGCAGTCAACATGCCAGAAGATAGAGACAGTTTCACATATCATGGATTTACAGGCATTCCCCGCCAATCAAGGATGGACTGGATTCTGGTAAGCAAAGGATTTCAGGTGGAGAGGGCTTTGATTATAAAAGATAAATTTCAGGATAGATACCCTTCTGATCACTTCCCCTACCTCTCAGATATCAAAATTACTTGTTCACTTTAGATTATATTTTTTTGCCTTTTCAGGTATTGATCCATCAGGGTCAGAACATCATCTGCTGTATCTGCATATATAATAGCTTCTATATCTTTCCATGTGTTAATGCCTATTACAGTTTTATTCATCTTGAGGGCAAAACCTATCTCGGAAAGGGTTCCGTATTCCCCACCTATTGCAATTAAAATATCAGATGCCCTGATTATAAGCAGATTCCTTCCTTCACCCAGTCCTGTGGGAATACTTATCCTGATGTATGGATTGGCAGAGGATCTTTCAGTGCCTGGAAGTATCCCTATGGTCATCCCTCCTGCATCGAAACAGCCATGGGCTGATCCTTCCATAACTCCTCCAAGCCCCCCGCAGACAAGTATAAGTCCCCTATTGCCTATCCCGTATCCTATCCTGTATGCTAACTGTCGTAGTGATTCATCGCATGAACCTGCTCCTATTACGCCGATATAATTTTTGGTTTTCATGGCCACCCCCTTGTTGGTAATGGAAAATAATTGCAATAATAAGGTTCAGTTGTTATGCTAACATTTGTAATGTTTTTTTAGAAGATAAATAAGAGAATTTTTCAGGAATGAAGGAATAATCTCTTTTTTCATAATATACCTAAGGATAACTTTGGTTGTTATGCGGAGAAACATGTTATGATATCCATAGAATGCCTTTCGGACATACTATGGATGATGAAAGGGACATGAGTTATTTTTGTAAGGCATTCAATATATGATTGGTTTTAAGATAATATTATTATTCAAAATAATTATTAAAGGGTGATGGAATGATGAGATCTTTTAAGAGGAATATCTTAATTTTAGTAGCCATTCTGATATGTATCGCAGGTTTTATATTAATAAAGATGATTTTTGAAGGGAGTTCACCTGTTATAGAGATTTCAACGGATGTAAAGTTCCTGACCAAAGAGACACCAGTAACAATCAATGTATCAGATAAGGGAAGGGGGCTCAGGAGGATAGAGGTGGTCATGAATCAGGAAGGCAAGGTATTTAAACTCCTTGATAAAAGATTTCCATCAAAAGGATTTTTAAACCTCAAGGGTGAGCATAAATTTCATAAGGTTATCCTTGTTGATCCCAAAAGGCTTCCTCTTTCCCAGGGTAAGATTGAGATCAAGATTTCGGCCTGGGATTATTCCAAGAGGAGGGGGGGAGATGGAAATATTGCGGTTAAGAGCATAGGTATTACTGTTGATACTGTCCCTCCGGTAATTTCACCTCTTAGCAGGCTTAATTATGTGAGGAGGGGGGGGGCAGGGCTTATTCT
>JALVMZ010000164.1 GCA_027032655.1 Desulfobacteraceae bacterium | reverse complement strand
ATGGTATCATATATATCTGTCCCGCATTGTTTATTAAAATAATTTCATGGCCTGCATCACTTGTTTCAAGCTGAAGTATTCTTCCTTCAAACACCCTGTTATCAACCAGTTCTAAACGAACGGATATATTTTCGTCAATAATATAATGAAAGTTCAACTTTTGTGTGCCTGTAATTTCTAAGTTCCATTTAACAGCTGATTTATATGATTCATTGGTCTGTCTCAGGCGATTTACAAGTATATAAACCATATTTTCATACACTCTGAGTCCCACTTCGGGATATTGTTTAACAAAGTTATCAAAGGCTGATCTTTGTAAAGACAGTATCTCTGCATCCTCCTCCACATAAGCTGATGCTGATCTTTCTCTCTTATCCATAAAGCTGAATTCACCAAAAATATCTCCCTCCCTGGCAATCAGTAGCTCTTTTTCCACAGTGCCTATTATGAATTTCTTCAGCACAACAACACCCTTATCCACAAGATAAAAGGTATCTCCTGTATCACCCTCTCTGAATACATATTCGCCTTTTGAGAACTTGTTCCTTTTGAATTTTTCCAGGAAAAGGGATTTCATGCTTTCAGAAAGTCCATCAAGTAAATGCTCATGAAGTGATACTGCCATGATTTACCTCTCTTTGGTTTTTATCTTATGGGCGATGCGGGACTTGAACCCACGACCTTTGGTTCCGGAGACCAACGCTCTATCCACCTGAGCTAATCGCCCATATAAGCTTTTAACTTATGCTTATCATCTAAAATTCTGAATTTTAATCATCAATCAAAATTATATAAGGTTTATTAATAATTTTTTCAATAAAAAACTTATACTCTTATTTCCCTTTATAATCAGGAACTCTTTTTTCTAAAAATGCATTAATACCTTCCTTTGCATCTTCAGTGGAACACAATCTGGCAAACGCTTCATTCATGTAACTGAATGCCCTATAATACTCCATATCTTCTGCATCATAAAATGCCTTTTTCGCTATCTGTAAAGCGATGGGACTTTTCCTGGATAGATGTATTGCCCATTTCATTGCCTCTTCCTCAAGTTTATCATCTTCAACAACCTTATTGACCAATCCGATTGATCTTGCCTCATCAGCGTCTATAGTATCTCCTGAAAACAGTAGTTCCAGCGCCCTTTTTCGTCCAATTGATCTTAAAATGGGCACCACAGGTCCTATACAATTCAGTCCCACATTTATTGCAGTTAAACCGAATTTACTATTTTTTGCGGCTATGGCTAAGTCACATGCCCCCACAAGTCCACACCCATTGGCGACTGCTGGACCGTGAACCTGGGCTATTACTGGTTTTTTTATTTTACTGATGTGAATAAGAGGTGCCTCCATGACTTCTATCCATTCTTTATATTGCATGGCAGTTTTACCAAAGAAATCAGATACATCAATTCCAGCACAAAACGCCCTCCCAGCACCCTTAATCAATATTACCCGAATTTCTGGGTCCTGGTCCAATTGTTCCAGCGATAATATTAACTCCTTAGCAAGCTCCATGTTAAAGGTGTTTAAGTGTTCTGGTCTGTTTAATGTAACAGAGCCAATGTGGTTATTATTTGTCTCCATAATGATACTTTTAAAGTTCATAAATTAACCCTCCTGGTCTTGAATATGGATTAAAATCCAGCTTATTGCGAAAAGGTATCTGCACTAACATTATATACTATATTCAATAATATGTTGAAAGGCTTTTTATTAAATCAAAATCATATCAAAATACATTAGAGTGGATTTTATAGCTATTTATATTGTCTATTGAAAGAAATATCTCTGAAAATAGTCTGACATGACTAATGGAAAGATATGTTTCATCTAATATAGATTAAAGCTGTTAAAAAATTATAAAGAATATATATTATCTTTTTTAAGGTTAATCTTGATGGCCATATATTAATTTATTGGATTAGAAATGACTTGACATAAAATCTTTTTATATGTTACTAAATTATTGAAAATTAAAAATTCCATGAGGTTTTAAGATGGAAGAAAAAGAGATAAAAGATCAAGAAAAATCCAAAGAGGATGAAGAGGAGCTCCTGGATCTAAGCCTTGAGGAAATATCACTTGATGATCTTGAGACTCCTGAAGAGACAGATAATGAAGAGGAAGAACTTCTTGTTCTGGAGGATCTCATAGAAGAGGGGGAAGGAGCTGAAGAAAAAGAAAAGGAAGAGGAGATTGAGGATTTGATTCCTGAAGAAGATATCTTAGAAGAAGAGACTCCAGGTGAAGATAAAGAGCCTTCAAAGATGGACCAGGCTGTTGAAGAAGAAGGGCCTGAATTGGCAGGAGTTGACCTTGATGATGTTGATATAGAGGAGGAGCTTACTGAGGAGAAATTAGAGGCGGAGCAGGAGCTTGAAGAAGATGAGCTTGAGAAGATGATTCAAGAGGAGGTGGAGGATGAAGAAGAAAAGATATCTGCAGAAGAGATAGAAAGGGAACTGGAAAAAACAATGCCAGAAATTGAAGAGGAGGCCCAGGAGGCCGGTCCAGAACCCATAGAAAAAGAAGGAGATATAGAAGTAAGACCTCAAGAAGTGACTGAATCCGTTCCTGTTACTCCAATATCTGAAGAGAGAATTGAAGAGATAATTACCAGAGTTGTTCAGAAGACTGTCCAGAAGGTTGCAAAGGAGGCATTTTTAGAGGTTGCAGAGAAGATGATAGCTGAGGCCATAGATACCCTGAAACAGAGTATTGAGGCTCAGACAAGAGAATAAGAAAAAATACTTTAAAAATATATAAATATATGCTTATCTAAGGGGTTGCAAAAATGTGACCCCTTTTTCGTATTGAGATATTTAGTATGAGAGGAGTATATCAGATGAAAGGTGATATCTTACCAAAGGGTTATGAGCCCGAAAGTGTGGAAGACAAATGGTATAAGTTCTGGGAAGAGAATGGATTATTCAAGTCTGATCCGTCATCAGGTAAAGAGCCTTTCTGTATAGTTATACCACCGCCCAATGTAACAGGAACCCTTCACATGGGGCATGCCCTGAATAATACACTACAGGATATACTTTGCAGATACAAGAGGATGAAAGGTTATGATGTCCTTTGGCAACCGGGCACTGATCATGCTGGAATAGCAACTCAGAATGTGGTTGAAAGGGAACTATCCTCAAAAGGGCTTGATAGACATACAATTGGAAGAGAGAAGTTTATAGAAAAGGTGTGGGAGTGGAAGGAGAGGTATGGGGGATTCATAATAAAACAACTTAAGAAGCTGGGAAGTTCATGTGACTGGAGCAGAGAGAGATTCACCATGGATGAGGGTCTAAGCAGGGCTGTTAGGGAGGTCTTTGTTCGCCTTTATGAAGAAGGACTGATTTACAGGGGAAATTATATAATTAACTGGTGTCCCCGGTGTATGACAGCCCTTGCAGACCTCGAAGTGGAACACTATGAAAGAGACAGCTTCCTTTACTACATAAGATACCCTTTTGAGGGAAAAGATGGATATATAACGGTTGCCACCACAAGACCCGAAACACTCCTTGGAGATACTGCTGTGGCAGTAAATCCCGAGGATAAAAGATACCAGGGTCTATCAGGAATGAGGGTTTTACTGCCCGTGTTAAAGCGGCCTATTCCGATAATATATGATTCATATGTGGATATGGAATTTGGCACAGGAGCACTTAAAATAACACCTGCACATGATGTAAATGATTTTGAGATAGGGAACAGACATGGGCTTGATATGGTAAAAGTAATTGATGATTCGGGCAGGATGAATGAACTTGCAGGTCCTTATAAAGGGATGGATAGATTTGAATGTAGAGAAAAGATCTTAATTGATCTTGAAAAGGATGGACTACTTGAAAAGACTGAAAGCTATCGGCATGCTGTTGGACATTGTTACAGATGTAAAACAATGATTGAACCGATATTGAGTAAACAGTGGTTTGTTAATGTTGGCCCTCTGGCAGAGAAGGCGGTTAGAGCGGTAAAAGAGGGGAAGACAAGGATTATACCTGAGCAGTGGACAAATGTTTTCTTTGAATGGATGGATAATATCAGGGATTGGTGTATTTCAAGGCAAATATGGTGGGGGCACAGAATCCCTGTGTGGTATTGTAAATCATGTGATGAGATAATTGTATCAAGGGATGAACCAGAAGTATGTAAAAAGTGTGGGGGCACCCAACTGGAAATGGAAAACGATGTCCTTGATACATGGTTCAGTTCAGCATTATGGCCTTTTTCCACCTTGGGATGGCCAGATCAGACACCTGAACTGAAGCGGTTCTATCCCACTTCCGTTCTTGTAACCGGGTTTGATATTCTTTTCTTCTGGGTTGCCAGAATGATGATGATGGGGATTCATTTTATTGGAGATGTCCCATTCAGGGATGTCTATATCCATGCATTGGTAAGGGATGCAGAGGGAAAGAAGATGAGTAAATCAAAGGGAAATGTTATTGACCCCCTTGAAATTATTGAAAAATACGGAACTGATGCGTTCCGTTTCACTCTGGCATCCCTTGCAGCACAGGGAAGAGACATCAAACTTTCAGAAGAGAAGATACAGGGATATCGCCATTTTGTAAACAAGATATGGAATTCTGCAAGATTCATCTTAATGAATATGGATGGACAGACGAAAGGTCTTCAGGAAGGTATGTCCCTGACTCTACCTGATAGATGGTTATTGAGCAGGCTCCACATATTATCAAAGAAGGTCTCATCTGCTATAGATAACTATCTTTTTAATGAAGCAGCAACGCTTTCTTATCAGTTCACATGGCACGAATTCTGCGATTGGTATATTGAGATGTCAAAAATAAATCTATATGGCGATGATGAGGTGTCAAAATCCTCAACAAGGGCAATTCTAAAAGAGGCATTCATTGCCTTACTTAAAATACTTCATCCCTTTATGCCCTTTGTAACAGAGGAATTGTGGCAGAGATTAACAGATGAGGGTAAAAGTATAATGATAGCACCATTTCCTGAACCATCAGAATTTCCTTATGATGAAGGTGCAATGAATCAGATGGAACTCATAATGCAAATAATAACTGGAATAAGAAATATAAGAGGAGAATTAAATATTCCTCCTTCAAAAAAGGTAAATGTTGTGGCGGATATCCATGATGACCAGATTTCAACGCTTATAAAGGAGAATATGGGGTATATAAAGGCACTCTCAAAAGTGGAGAGTTTTGAAATAAAGCCTGGTATTGAAAAACCCAGATACTCTGCAACTTCTGTGGTGGGAGAAAATGAGATTCATGTCTTGCTGGAAGGGATACTTGACCCACAGGAGGAGATAAAAAGGATAACCAAAGAGATAAAGAGGATTCAGAAGGATGTGGAAGGAGATATCCGAAAGCTTGAAAACAGGAATTTCTTAGAAAAGGCACCTGATGATGTGGTTGAGAAGGTGAAGAACAGGGTCCATGAATTACAGATTAAAAAGGATAGACTTGAAAATAATCTTAAATTTTTCCAGTCCATAGATGATTGATGAACATGCAATAGATCCCATAATTTTAAGGGCACTTGAAGAGGATATCGGCCCCGGCGATATTACTGTGGATGCCCTGATACAGGATAATAAAAAAGTAAAGGCCATTCTAATTTCCAGAGAACAGATGGTTATAGCAGGTCTATGGGTTTTTAAAAGGGTGTTTTGTCTGCTTTCAGAGGAAGTGAAATTTTCTACCAGTTTACATGATGGTGATGAGATTGGATCAGGAACAATCATAGGTGAGCTGAAGGGACCGGCCTCCATTATACTTAAAGGAGAAAGAGTGGCATTGAATTTTCTTCAGAGGATGTGTGGGATTGCAACCCTTACAAAAAAGTATGTTGATGCAGTGGCAGGGTATAAGGTTAAGATACTTGATACTCGTAAAACCACACCAGGACTCAGGTGCCTAGAAAAATACGCAGTTTTAATGGG
>JALVMZ010000163.1 GCA_027032655.1 Desulfobacteraceae bacterium | reverse complement strand
GATCGATATTGATGATGCGATGGCACTGAAAAAGGCAGAAGACATCCTTTTAGATAGCATAAAATCCAAAGGTAATGATGGACCAATATCAAGACACCTGAACAGGAGATTTTCAATAAGGATATCTAGGCTCCTGTCAGGATATAATATAACTCCAAATCAGATTACCCTGGTATCTTTTATCCTCTCCCTGATAGCCTCTGTTTTTATTGCTCAGGGCTCGTATCTATGGCTTTTAATAGGAGGGACCCTGGCCCAGCTCTCATCCATAATAGATGGGTGCGATGGTGAGATTGCAAGATTAAAGATAATGCAGAGTGAATTTGGTGCATGGTTTGATGCAGTGCTTGATCGTTATGCCGATGCGTTTCTTTTAAGTTCCTTATGTTATCATGTTTACAAGCAGACCCCCCACAGTATGGTGCTTTTCCTTGGGCTTATGGCCCTCCTCGGGTCATTCATGGTGAGCTACACTGCTGATAAATACGATGCCATGAAAAAGAAGGGATTATGGAGAAGTTTAAGGATCGGAAGGGATATAAGGATATTTATTATATTTACTGGAGCAATCCTAAATATTCCATTTCTGAGCCTCATTATTATTGCCATAATTATGAATTATGAGGCAGTTAGACGAATATATCTTATGAAATCCCATCTTGGTATTCAGCCATAGAGGCTTAACATCCAGTCATTTAAATTACTCCTCTCTATTTAAATTATCTATGGTTCCCTGATGAAAGAGCATCAACTTACCTGGCATGTCTTTTCCACAGGATGAGGGTATCAATCAAATAATAAATGGAAGTGATTAATCTGGTGGGTTTAAAGGTATTTCCCACTTTTTCATATATTTCCAAACAGCTGTCCTGCTCAATCCTATCTGTCTCGCCACTTCCGCCTTATTCCAATTACATTTGTGAAGCAACTCAATAAGCTGCTGTTTTGTGAGGCTCCCTCTCTTATAAAAATATCCTGTCTTTAAAGAAAAATTTCGTTTTAAAGGTTGATAGGCTAGCTGTCTTATCTCCAGAGGAAGGTCAAATACATCAATATATTCATTATCACAAAGAACAAAGGCGTGCTCTATGGAATTTTCCAATTCCCTTACATTTCCAGGCCAATTATAATCCATCAGAATCCTCATGGCTCTCTGAGAAACTCCTTGTATATTCTTCCCGGTCTTTCTATTCTGTTCCGATATAAAATGACTGACCAGCAAAGGGATGTCCTCTTTTCGGGAACGGAGAGGTGGAATCTGGATTGGGAACACCTTTAGCCTGTAGTAAAGATCTTCTCTAAATTCCCCCCTTTTGACAAGTTCCAGCAGGTCTCTTTTGGTAGCAGCAATTATCCTTATATCTATCTTTCGTCTCAATGATTCCCCTACCCTCTCAATCTCTTTTTCCTGTAGCACCCGAAGCAGCTTCACCTGAATATATGGGCTTATCTCCCCCACTTCATCAAGAAATATAGTGCCACCATCTGCTTCCTCAAACCTTCCCTTTCTGTCCCTTAATGCCCCTGTAAATGCCCCCTTTATGTGGCCAAAGAGTTCACTTTCCAGTAAGGTCTCCGATAGTGCACTGCAATTCACCGTGATAAGTGGCATGTGCGATCTTGCACTATTATAATGTATAGCTCCAGCCACAAGCTCTTTGCCAGTCCCGCTTTCCCCCTGGATAAGAACTGTTGCATCGCTCAAAGCTGCAGCCTTTATAGCATAAAATACCTGCTGAATACCCCTGCTTTTTCCAATAATCCTGTCAAATCTGTGGAGCTCTGAAAGGCGAATTAAGGCCTCTTCCACCTTTTTGCGGGCCTCTTTCAGTTCGGTAAGATCAGTGACTGTTTCTACAACTCCCCTTA
>JALVMZ010000162.1 GCA_027032655.1 Desulfobacteraceae bacterium | reverse complement strand
AAAATACCCCCTCTGGGATTCATATTTCCCGGGGTAATGGAACAGATTTTATGTAAAATATCACTACCTATTCTGATGCCCCTTGTGTTTTATTCTCTCCATTGCTTTCATTATAAGTTCTTGTTTTTCAATTTACCCTTGAGTCCATAATCTTACCCATTCATATATATTATTGATTCTATCAATCTAATACCTTTTAGAACTTTCTTCCTCTTAACCCATGGATTGAGCTCAAGTATCTTTATTATTCTTCGATTAAGGTATCTCTTAAGTTTTAAAAAATCAATCTCCCCTTCTCCGGGACTCCTGTGATCCTGGAATCCCACTGCATCATGTAAATGAACGCCAATAAGATATTCTTCAAACTCATCCATCAGTTCTGTATCATCTTTTAGTATTCCCATCTCTTTATGGGCATGGGCATGTCCCACATCATGCCAGTATCGTAGATTGCTTCCTTTAAACTCCTGAAAGATGATGGCAAGCTCTCTTTTATCTGGTATCTCATGAAAGTAATACCTGTTCTCAATCCCCACAAGAATCCCCCTTTTATCTGCTTCCCGGTTTATTCTCTCAAGGCTCTTAAAAACCGCCTCCAGATTGAACCTCCATCTTTCCTCTCTGAGCTTAATCATCTCTTCTGTAACTTTTAAATTATGACCATTCAATTCCTTTGAAGATAGGAACTCCTTCTGATGAGGCATATCCACATGGCCTAAATGAACCACAACCACCTCTGCCCCTGTCTCCTCTGCAATTTGAATACTCTTTATGGTGTATTTAATGGCCTTCTGCCTCTCCTCATTGTCCGTTGAGGAGAGCAGAAACAGATCCCCACTCCCTTTATCAAAGCCCCTGGGTCTGGGGAAGAAATTATGAATACTCAATACCTTTATTTCTCTGGGTATAATATTCCTCAAATGATCGTAGAAGTCCTCTGAGAGCCTGTATTCAAGCTCAATCCCTGAAAGGCCAAAATCCTTTATATCAGAGATTATCTGTTCTGGAGTTGCACTTTTGCCGTGCCACCAGCAGGTTGAGATTCCAAGCATCCGGAAAACACCTTCATCTCTTATCATTTAACAGGGCAAGTTTTCTTTCAATATTATCCTGTATCCAGTGTGGATCCCACCACTCAACAGGATTCACAAATACACCATTTATCATTATTGCAAAATGGAGATGATCACCACCAGCAAGACCACTCTGACCTGTATATCCGATGATATCGCCCTTCTCCACCATCTGACCTTTCTGAACAATGATGGAACTCATGTGGCCATAAAGGGATAGAATACCCTGCCCATGATCAATTATAACTGCATTTCCATATATACCAAGTTTATCGGCAAATATTACCCTACCCCGATTTGAAGCTGGAACTGGTGCATGGGAAAGAGATGCAAGATCAACCCCCATGTGAGTCTGCTCATCTATCTTTTCTCCTTTATAATAATAGTATCTGATATCTCCAAAATTTGCCATAGTTGCGGAGTTTTTCATTCTTAGCCATGGGCATTCCCATAATCTTTCTGAAACGGATTGTGAACATAGTTTTTTAATTTTTTCATGGTTCCTCTTTCTTATTTCTCTATTAATGAAAAGATATTTATCAATATCTGAATCCTGTTCAGGCATATCTGTTCCTGAAAAATACTCCACCACATGCTCTATAAATCTATCGGAAAGGGTTATCTTTCTCTTTCTAAATCTCCTCTCCTTAATCCTGTAATTAAAATTTGTCTTTGTCTCATTCCCCGCTATATCCCGCGCCCAGATATAGAGTGAAGGATTCCTGCTTGCCTTCACAGGGATTCCAAAATAGCACAGCCTTATGTTATTCACCTTTTGAGGCTCAAATCCCTGAAA
>JALVMZ010000161.1 GCA_027032655.1 Desulfobacteraceae bacterium | reverse complement strand
TATGCCTTTTCAAGACAACTATCCATAAATTGTTGAACATCAACATCGCTGACATTAAGGGATTCAAGCAGGTCAAATATGCCCTCTCTTACCTTTCTTCTTGGGATCGATAGTGACTCAATTAGGACCTGTGGATTGGTATATTCAGATGATTCAAGCTTCTCTTTTGCAAGTTCATATATCCTATCAGATGAATCATCAAGCATTCCTATTACCACTTTCATATCCTCATCACCTTTTATTAAAAAGGCGTTAAGGGCACTTATCCGCACCCTCTCATCACTGTGTCTCAGAAATGGAAGGACTATATTGTTAAGGTCTTCTGCTCTTAATCTATTTAATGCATCTATTGTGTTTGAAATAAGTTTGCCATCGGAAAGACGGTTAAGGAGTCTTTTCAACTCTGGGATAAAGGCACGATCTCCAGATCTACCTGCACCAATAATTCCTGCATTTATCAATTCTAAGGATTCAGCCCTTAACCAGGAATATACTATTGAGCGAAATTTATCCGGCTCTTCCTGATATAATCCTCCAATTGCATATGCCTTAACTTCTGGATCCGAAGCTCTCTCATACACGCTCTTATGTAAATCCCTCCCCATATCAGGAGGAAACCTGCTGGCCTTATCAAGCACAGCACATGTAAGTATCTTCTTCTCAGGGTCAATTATCTGTGTAAAAACAGGGATGGCGATTCCTCCTGCATCATCACTCAGGAGTTCTACAAGGCGGGCTGATGTCTCCTGATCCTGGTTTTTTAAGACCTCAAGGATAAGACTGTCAAGTTCCGGCAGATTTAAAGATCTGAGCAACTTCCCATACCATACGGCCTCTTTACCCTTTGCACCTGAGAATGCCTTTTTGAGTGTCTCTATTACTCCCTTATCCATAAAAACATGATTGAGTTCTTCCTTTTCTAAGGAATGGAAATCAATCATATCCTTGGAGATAAGATCAATAAGTATTGAAGAGTATCTCTTCTTGAGCAGGATGACCGTGCCAATCCATGATGTGGTAAATATGCATGCAAATATGGAAAGGAATCTGGGGTGAAGCCATCCTTCTGTTAACATAATAATCCCTGAGCCAATTAGAATACCTATTCGCACAACCGTGCCCCTTAAAAAGGGCCTTACCACAGATCTGTATGAAGCAGGGAATAATCCCATAAGAACTGCCCTTGCAGGATTATTTATTGTTGTGCGGAGCACATTTGTAGATACCCTTGCATATATGGCAGATACTATGTCAAATCTGAGAAGCAGAGATAAAAAGGCAAGGAGATAATTAAATGGATGAAACATAAGGGCTACAGGAAGCCCCCATCTTCCATAAATCTTGCCCACAAAAAGCAATATTATAAAGCTTATGATATTCAATGCGCCTCTGAAGTATCCGAAGAAATTTATCATACCACTTTCTGTGGCAAAGGTCTGATCAATTACAAAATTGAACTGATAGTTTATTATGGGAATTATTATATTAGGAATAAGTGTCAACATTATCAGTATCTTAACAAGAAGGGATTCTTTCATGATGGGCAGTATCTTCTTAAATTCATCAATTGGTGATGACCTCTTTTTTATCTTTTTGGATTTTCTCTCAGGGACTCCTATGGCCGGATAAAGAGAAGCCATCTTTTTTACCGTCAATCCTGCAAGGATTGTGGTAACGGTATATGCCAGCATAAGATTATCAAGGAGCATGAACTTTGCAAGTAGAGGGGTTCCAAAACTACCTGCCACACCACCAATAACACCGCCTGCAGTTATTAGGGGAAACAGCCTTTTTGACTGTCTGGTATTAAAGAGGTCATTTGCCATGTTCCAGAAAAATAGGCCCAGCAATACCTCATATTGGGACTTTAAGACAAAGAGAACAGGATATATGAGCTCAATTCCCAGGGGAATAACAAAACGAAGAGCACCCACACTTATACCACAAAATACCAGCACCCTGGAGAGAAGCCGACCCGCAGGCAATCTTGCCATAATACCTGCAAGGATACCCATGATAACAAATGTGGTTATTGAATTTGCCACATATACGATAGGAAGGTATTCGACTCCGAATCTTTTAAGGAATGCGGTCTCAGCAAAATTGTTAAACAGGATATTTGAGACCCTGATAAGAAATAAAAGCAGAACAGACCAGAAGAATATCTTTATCTCATCTTCATATATCTTCAACCATTTTAATACAGGATTCAAATCTTACCCCTGATTAATTTAAGCTAAAAGATATCTTTCAAAAATAACTATTGTCAAGTTCATAAAAGAGGAAGCCTTTATTCATTTTTTCTGGAATCGCTGATATGCCTGATACATAAAGGTTCTTATGGCAGACTCTCTTCCAGGCTGATAAGAACCATCATATGGGGCATCAAGGTAGGGAACCCTGTATTTTGCCATAATAGGCCTTATAATGGCAGATGTAATGGTGCTGGGCATACATGTAAATGGATATACATTTACTATCCCATCATATCCCTCTTTTATAAATTTAATTATACCTGATATGCTCAGGCAAGCCTCTGTCCCCATATCAAAGGAATATAAATTATTTCTTTTGGATATCTTTTCAAGTTCACCTATGTGATGATCAGGCCTGATATCCATTATTCTTCTAATTTTTGAGTATATCTTTTCCTGTTTTGCCTGCTGATAATAAAGATCCACAGCATATCCAATTAGATTGTTGAGATATCTTTTGATGCCTTTAATGGAGAGCCTCCTCACAGCATATCTCAGGGAGCGTTTTGCCTCCCTTAATCTGTCATATGTGGAATAATTTATCCACTCACCTATTGATGCATTTACCACTTCAGCACCATATTTTTCCAGTTTTCTAATAACATCCTGATTGGCATGCACATGCGTTCTGAGATATATCTCTCCCACAATCCCTATGAGGGGCTTCTTTGGAATTGAAGGGTCAATAATTGATCTTGCACTTTTGATGAGATCTTCAAGTTTTCTGATTATCTTTTCAAATTTCATAGAAGATGAATTCTTTTCAAAAGCATTCTCCATAACATGCATTGCATGTTCAATAAATGGATCCGAAATACCATCTTCTTTTTCATATGGTCTTATGCGCCATAGCAATCTATCAAGTATATCTCCCACAATTACAGACAGATAACCTGCCTTTCTGAAATCCTTTACAATCTCTTCATCCATTAAACCACTCAGGGCATATCCATCTTCAAAACTGAGGGATGCAATCTTGATATCCTTTAGCTCTGGGAAGGAATCAAGGACCAGTCTTTGATATTTATTATACATCCCGAATCTGCATGGGCCATCTGACTCTGGCAGGAAGTATATATAGAAATCAGGGTCAAACCTGCCTCCCAGTCTCTTCTTCTCTTTATTTATAAACCATAAAACATCTCCCAGTGTCACCTGGCACGGAAAACACTCCTTACCTGAAGTATAACTCTTTCCAGCATCAAGCCCCCTGTATGTCTCCATTACCTCAGCATCAATGCCAAAAGACCTGAAGGTTGCGGCAAGTAGATGCCCCCCTATTCTATTCATCTGAGGGATGAGAAGTTTTCTTTTTTTTATGTCAGATTTTGTGGCCTTTCTTCCAATAGGGGTGAAGATATCGATATGCTGAGGATAGTCAGATGGCTTCCCTGACTTCATAGGAATCACCCGGAAAGGTTATTTGGCTACTCTTGTTATAAACCCAGGTTTATCTAACAACTTATTCTGGATATCATATCAGGAATTGTGCATGAATCACAAACAGGGCTATTTGGTTTACACACATGAGTTTGTGTCCTATCCGGTGCCTTTGCTATGATCTCATTTAAGATAAAAGGCTCTTCTGCTGAAATCTTTCTGTAAAGAATGTATCCTATAGATACACCACATAATAATCCTGCCAACATACTAAGAAAACCAGATACAGGATTAAAAACACCGTTCTTTAATATGAAATAAATAAATAAACCGATTAAGATGCCTGCAAGTGGGATACCTAAGAAAAACAGGATATTCTTTAGAATTATTGATGAGCTTCTGGTTACATTTACAAAATCTCCGGGTTCGGCACCTAAACGGTTTATTGCCGTTATGATGACATTGGAGCTATCACTGGAGCAATGACATACCCTCTCATTTATGGTTTCAGGCACATTGGGAATGCTCTGCTGGGATGGACCAATGATGACATCAACCATCCCATCTTCCTTTTCATTTACTACCGTTCCCTTCCAATTTGCCATGTTTCACACCTCTGATGTTTTAGATAAAATATAAACATTGTATTTTTTAACTCAATAATTTACTTTTTATCTTACACTTATTATAAGATATTCCTTAACTTTTATTTAAATTTATTCACATATAATCCTCTGCTTTTCCATCTCTTCCAGCCGCCATCCAGCACTCCCACCTGTTCAAACCCCATTTGAATAAGTTCCCTTGCCAGCATAAGGGAAATATTACAGCCCTCAGATCCACAATAAATTATTATCAGCTTCTGGGGAGGTAATTCCTTTAATATTATATCATAATATTTATCAATATTCTGGTAAGGAATATTTATGGCCCCCTTAATATGTCCCCGTTTATACTCTTCATGGGATCTTGCATCAATGAATATTGCATCGCCTGATAATAGAAAAGAGAATGCCTGCTCTACAGGAATCTTACGAATAGTCTTGCTTATGAATTTATAGCTCTTTGCCCCTGAAATTGAAACCGGCAGCGGAATCTCTCTCATATTATTGAATATCATCCCTGTTATAGCAGCCATCAAGATAATCAGGACAACCTGCCACAGGGCCTTTTTAAAAACCTCTCTCATACTAATATGGTTTGGGAGCTTTTGTATAGGCATTAACACTAATCCAGATATTTATAACAGGCTTTTCTGGATAGTTTGTCTTTAATCTCATTACTCCTCTTAGTCTTCCTGGCCTATCCAATTTTCCGGTTATATCGATCCTGTATCTTCTACCCTTTTTTACCTCTTTAATCTGCCATCCAAGAGAATCACTCAAATCAAACTTTACCACATCAATCTTAAGAGGTCTGTCTTTCATAGCAATAATATCTATGCTTCTTCTTATTTCTTCACCAGAGCTTCCCTTTATTCTCACATACTTTGGTCGGACCTCAATTGCTGATCTGACCAGTGCTTTTATAGACAGCCTGAATATATTCATTATCGAGTCATTGGTTTTTACTTTGGCACTTTTGTAAATAGGACCTTCATATCCCAGTGTATGAACTGTAAGTGTAATCTTACCCTCACCGCCTGGAGGGATGCTCCTATCATAAGAAGCAACAGAACAGCCTCAACCTGGATTTACCCTTATTATCTTAAGGGGCCCATCACCCTCATTCTTTATTTTAAAAGAATGGGTTAAAACGACTCCCTCATATACTCTGCCAAAATCAAACTCCTTTTCTTCAAGAACCAGCCTTGGACCACCTGCTATGGCATTCCATGAAAAACAGTAAAATAGAATTGAAGCAGAAAAGAAAACAAACACTAAACGGGATAATTTCTTCATAGATCAGTCTCCTGAAATTTATTCTCTTTTAATTACATCCTTTTAATTAAATAAAAAATGATTCACCTATTATATTCCTTTGAGGTAAAAAAACAAGGAGGGACTATCCATTCTCTGAATCAATATCTTGCTATCACAAGATTAAATTATTCCGAATATTCGAATATTATGTTTTACCTAAGAATCTATTTAATAATTCCCTATCTCTTGGATTCATCTTTAAAAATTTAACACCCATTCCAGCACTCTTTGCTCCTGCTGCTTCTTCTTCACGAACCCACACCACCTGACTATGGATTGATAGAGGTCCCTCTATTCCTGGCAAAAATAGTTTCATCAGAAAACTCTCCCCCTGTTTAAGAGGATTCTTTGTCCTGATGAACAGGCCTCCAGTTCCAATATTATCTGCATAGGCCTTTATAAAC
>JALVMZ010000160.1 GCA_027032655.1 Desulfobacteraceae bacterium | reverse complement strand
GTTCTGGAGGACCTGTTTGTGCCTGCTGAAAACTTAGTGGGTGGTGTAGAAGGCCAGGGATTGAAGCAGGCAAATCTTGTGTTTGGATATACAAGGTTGATGGTTGCCACCTTTGGGCTTGGTGGTGGGATGTCTGCGCTTGAGAAGGCAATAGCCTATTCAAAGCAGAGGATTCAGTTTGGAACCCCACTCTGTGAGAAGCAGGGTTATACACACAGGCTTATAGTGCCCAATGCTGTCAGGCTTGAAGCTGCAAGGGCCTACATTGAACGGGTAGCAGATAGACTTGATTCAGGAGAAGAGGAGCTTCAGGTGGAAGGCTCCATTGCAAAGTATTTTGCAACAGAGGCAGGCGATGCAACTGCAAATGATGCGATTCAGGCATTTGGTGGCTATGGATATATAAGAGAATACGAAGTTGAGAAGATAAAAAGGGATGTCAAAATAACCACCATATTTGAGGGCACCAGTGAAATTCAGAGAAATATAATCTCCCTTTTCAGGATGAGAGAGACCGTAAGGACAAAGGGAAGATATTATCTTGATATGGCAGAAAACCTTTCAGGTCTTGACTCTGATTCAGGCTCGAAGATTCTTTCCAGTGCCATAAAACTTTTAAATGAGACAATATTAGAAGTAAGGAAGAATAAGTTCACAAAGCTTCAGTATGTCATGTTTTTACTGGCTGATATGATGACATGGTGTGAAGTGGGTGATGCCTTATGCCATAAAGCAGTATCAGGTGATACTGGAAACAGAAGCAGGGAATTTATGATGGCAGTATCTTCCCTTTTTGCAAGGGAGGTGCTTGAAAAGGTCTTTTTCAATGCCCTTAAGATATCATCTGGTTGTGGTATTGAAATACCAGGTATTATGAAAAGGCTTCAATCCCTTGATATTTTCTCTGCCATGAAAGGCACGGTGGAGCAGATGGACTTTGTAGCCCAGGAACTTATAAATCTGTATTAAAAAGATTTAATATCATGATACACCATATATGAAGAGTTCAAGAAGGTATAATTATCGCAGAAGAAGAAAGAAAAAGGAGATAAGGGATTTTTCAAGACCCAGGATTGACCCATCACTAAAAGAGCTGTTTAAGAAGATAGGAAGACCTGAACCATCCCCATTTGTTCCTGATAAATTCCAGTTAGAGGCAATCGATAAACTCAAACACTCGGATGTAATTGTAAGTGCTCCAACAGGTGCCGGAAAGACATGGATTGCAACTCAAATAACAGCCCAATATCTCTTTGAGGGTAAAAAGATATGGTATGCATCTCCCCTGAAGGCACTTTCCAATTCCATCTATGGCCAGTTCTGTTCAGAGTTCGGGCAGAATCACTGTGGAATTCTTACTGGAGACAGAAAAGAGAATCCTGATGCACCTGTTATTGTTGGAACAACGGAGATATTGAGAAACCAGCTTTATGATGCAATGCATCAGGGCGTGGATATCAAGGCAGACCTGGTAATACTCGATGAGGCCCATTATATGGGTGACCCTGAAAGGGGTGTGGTATGGGAAGAGGTGCTTATCTATCTGCCTTCAAGGGTAAAGCTTTTACTGCTTTCAGCAACCATTCCCAATGCCCATGAGATATGCAGATGGCTTGAGCAGAACAGGGGAGTAAATGCTGAGGTGGTGAGTTCAGATGAAAGACCCGTGCCCTTGGAGATGTTGTTCCTTTTCCCGGACGGATATCTGGTGCCCCTCTCATGTAAGAGGGGGCTCAATAAAAAGGTTAAGAGATTTATGGATCTCAGAAAGAGGGGACCAAGAAAGATTGATTTTGGAAACATTATTGAATGTCTTCGGGAGTTCGGTCTTTTGCCCACCATATTTTTCCTGAAATCCAGGGTGGATTGTAATAATGCACTTAAGACCTGCTATCCTGTTAAAAGGTCATCTCATATTCAAAAAGAATTTGAAAAGGAGCTCAAATCATTCCTTAATAGATTTCCCCATCTAAGGATGCATCCACACCTTAAATATCTGAGAGAATCTGTAGTGGCGGCCCATCATGCTGGCCAGCTTCCTCTCTGGAAGCTTTTAATAGAGAACATGATGAACAGGGGCTACCTTGATGCAATCTTTTCCACATCAACGGTGGCTGCTGGCGTTAATTTCCCTGCCAGGACGGTGGTTCTTGTCCAGAGCGATCGTTATAATGGACACGAATTTAAAAATCTTACCGCTACAGAACTACACCAGATGATAGGGAGGGCAGGAAGGAGGGGAAAGGACAAGATAGGTTTTGCCCTCGTGGTTCCTGGTCTTCATCAGGACCCAAAACTTATCCATGAATTAAGGGACTCTCCTCCTGAGCCTCTTATGAGTCAGCTTCATATAAATTTCAGTATGGTGTTAAATCTTCTACTTTCTCATTCACCTCAGGATATTAAAGAATTGCTAACTAGGTCTTTTGCCACTTTCCAGGAAAAACAGAGAAGGGCTGACTTAAATAGAAGATGGAATGAAATGATAAATGAATTGAGGGAGATTATACCTGAAGGAAAATGTGATATAGAGGACCCGGGGGAGGTGCTTGATAATATTTCTAAACTAAGGGATATGAAAAAAGAATTATCAAGGCTATCCCGTAGAATAAGGGAGGAGGGAAGGGCAGAGATTTTAAATAAGTATCTTAATTCAGGACGCCTGTTTCTACATAAAAATGGCAGAATATATGTATGTTTTAATACCTTTTATGAAAATGGCAGATGGTTTTCTGCATCACTCAATCTAAAAAAGGCAATAAAGTCGCATAGAAAAGATAGAATGAAATTGAGGAAGATCCCCTTCGAGAGGATAAAGGGGATATATGATATGAGAATTGATCTTCCTGAAGGCTATTCTTATGGTGCATTGTTATCTTTATTAAGAGATATCAACAAAGGTGAACTTAAACTTCTAAATATTGAGGCCCCCGAAAACATAAGAGATGCTCCACAGCTTTCATCTATTAATGAAAGATTAAAAGAGCTTCCATGTCATGAGTGTCCTCACTACAGGGATTGTCATACAAGAAGAAATCCAAAACTGAGGGCACTCCTTTTAGAGTTTAGGGACATTGCCTATCAGATGGAAGGGATGGGAGAGGCCCTCTGGATGAATTTTAAAAGACATTTGAGATTCTTAAAGGAGACAGGTTTTGTGGATGAAGGAGATCAGTTAACAGCAGATGGTATATGGGCATCAAAGCTCAGGCTTGATCATCCGCTCCTTATCGCAGAGGCAATAAGGAAAGGGGCATTCACAGGGCTTCCACCTGAGGTGCTTGCAGGCTGCATAGCTCCATTTGTATGGGATAGGGCACATATTACGGAAATAAAGGTAAAAAGTCCCATACCAGTTGATGAGATGGAAGATGCATTTGATAATATGCTCTCTATGATATCCAATCTTAGAAAATTAAAGGTGAAGAGGGGCTTTGAGAATCCCAATATTCTGTTCTGGCCATCAGTTGCTGTATATCTATGGGCAAAGAGGTTTCCATGGAATGAATTATTAAATTTCGTCCCAATTGATGAGGGGGATATTGCATCACTTATTATGAGAACAGCGGATCACCTGAGACAGGTGACCAATCTTGAGGAGACCCATCCTGATACGGCATATACAGCAAAGCTGGCAATTGATCTCATATTAAGGGAACCTGTTTATATTGAATAAAGCACTGTTATCAGGATAAGAGCTTTGCAAAACTTGATGAACCTCTTTGCAAAGCTCTCAGGATGTGGCGTAGCTGTGAAGACCTGGGAGATAATTAACCCCCAGATAAGTGAAAAGCACGCACATAAATCCTATTATTGATAGGATGGCTATCTTTTTCCCCCGCCACCCCCTTATCATTCTTGAGTGAAGTAATGAGGCATATATCAGCCATGTGATAAGAGACCAGGTCTCCTTTGGATCCCAGCTCCAGTAACTGCCCCACGCAGAGTATGCCCATACTGAACCTGTTATTATTCCCAGGGTCAAAAGCAAAAATCCAATAAGGATCATCTGATATGATATCTCGTCCAGGATTGATATATCAGGAATGAGTCTAATAAAGGGATTTGTTGAGTCTGGCTTGGATCTTTTAATGAGATACATAATACTAAGACCAAATGCTATGGCAAATGCAGCATATCCAAAGAAGCAGGTGATTACATGTGCGATAAGCCAGTTGCTCTTTAGTGCCGGAACTAAGGGCTGTATCCTGCTATTTATATCAGGTGAAAAAGATGCATATGACATGGTAAGAAATACAATAGGTGTTACAAATACCCCAAAACTCCTGTTTTTGGTCCTCCATTCTATTATAAGATATAACAACATCAGAGCCCATGCAAAGAACACCAAGGATTCATAGAGATTGGATAGCGGTGCATGGCCTATACCCAGCCTGTATGATTCAATCCATCTTATAATTAGACCTGCAGTATGACCCATTAATCCCAGTAAGGATAGATATGTTCCAATTTTTCCAAAAAGTTCTTTTCCCATGGTCATATTTAGGAGATAAGAGAGAAAACAGAAAAAATACAGAAATGTAATGTATGATAGGATTACGGAATTTAACATCTTTACCTCTGCTCCTTTGAGTTTTTTATCTTATTTGAAATGTTTGCTGATATCCTGTCAAGTTCCCTCTCAAGGGAGACCTGATTCTTATTGGAGCTCCCGGCCACCCTTATAATGGTTTTATCCCCTGAACCCGTTATCCATATCCAGATCCTCTGGTGTGATGTAAAAAAGGTAATAATACAGCCGATTATTATCAACACAAAGCCTGTCCATACAATAGGAACCCCAGGGTCTCTGTTGACCTGAAGTCCTGTATAGTATTTTGTTTCAAAATCCACAAGGGAGAATTTATATGGTTTTAATGATGATGGATTCAGAGTTTCAAATCTTTCAAAGAGTCCCGGTATCTTTTGTTTAATTATTTTTTCATTTTTAAATAACCATATGCGTTTGAGGTTGTCTCCATAATGAATTCTGATCAGCACCGCAGGTCCAAGATGCATAAAATCATCACGGATATCAGCCAGTTCTATGCTTATATTTGATCCTGGGAGCGGGCTTAATTTCCCTTTAGTGAGTCTAATTAATCTGGTTTTTTCATTATTCTTCTGTATCTTAATAATTGCACTACTGCCAGGTATATTCCCATAGCTTGCCTGATAGAAAGTAATTCCCTGGAATTTAAGGGGGTGATTTACTCTCAGTATCCCTTTCTTGAGAAGTTTCCCGTCATTTATAAAGCTAAGGTAGCTACGATACTCCTTGGGGGTTCCATTTTCATAGAATTCAACCTCAAATTTCTCACATCTGACACTGAATCCAAGTCTTTTTGGCCTCCCACTTTTATTTAAAAAGATACTATCAGTCTCACCTCCTTCCTTGATATTTACAAATGCTTCAAACCCCCATAGAGAACCGATTATTGCTCCAACCAGTATTACAAGCACACTTAAATGGACCAGATAGACCCCAAAAGTTGAATATCTCCCTTTTTCGCCAAAGAGGAATATACCTCTGGAGGTCTCCTTTTCGGTAATCCCTGATACCCTTGTTCTCAATACCTCATGGGATATGTTTTTTGCAGATTCTCTATCAAGTTTTGTTCTTATCTGTCTTTGTTCAGGAATATTTTCAAATAGTTTTACCCTATCAGGAGAGGGTCGTTTCTTTAGGAGTCTCAATGTTCGTGGGAATCTATCTAATGAACAGATAATCAGATTAATAGATAACAGTGCAATTAATATCCTGAACCATATGGAATGGTAAAGGTCAAATAACTGAAGGGCAGTAAATATCTTGAATAAAAAAGGTCCCAGTTTAATGGCAAACTTCATGGCATCCTGACCCTGGGGTATAAATGTTCCCCAGATGGAAGACAGTGCAAGAAGAATCAATAGTGCAAAGGTGAGTTTTACTGATTTAAAAAAACTCCATAAGGGATTTTCCC
>JALVMZ010000159.1 GCA_027032655.1 Desulfobacteraceae bacterium | reverse complement strand
TGTCCCAGTATGCCTTATCCCCCAGTGCCTGGATGTGTCGTTTTATCTGATTTGCGTGCTGATTCAACAGCTCAATCCTTTTCTCTTCACTTTCTGCCTCAAGGGATTCAAGATAGTGATGAAGGGGTGCCTTGGAATCAATTATTACTTTTCTGTCCCCTGGAAGATTAACAATAAGGTCTGGCCTGAGCCTCTCATCTTCTCCTGTAATAGGTGGCTGCTCCACAAAGTCGCAGTGCTCCAGCATCCCTGCCATCTCCACCACCCTTCTGAGTTGTATCTCCCCCCATCTCCCCCTCACAGTGGGCATCCGCAGGGCCTTAACAAGGTTTGCGGTCTCTCCTTGTAATCTTTGCTGTGCCTCACCCAGGCTCTTGAGATAATTGGTAAGACTGCCATATGCCTCAAGCCTTGCCTTTTCCACAACATCTATCTTCTCATTTACCTTTTTAAGGGTTTCGGATATGGGTTTTACAAGCTCATCAACTGCCTTTTCCCTTTTTTCAAGCTCCGCCTTTGCCTTTTCCTGTAAGGTGGAAAAACTCTCCCTTGCAAGGGAAAGGAATGCCTCGTTGCTGGATTTTAACACCTCTGAAGAGACAGCCTGAAATGCGGTCTTTAGCTTTTCTTCTGCCTTTTCCAGTAGATTTAATTTTTCCTGCTCTGCCTTGAGCATGGTCTTTGCCTCGGTGAGCTGGGATTGGAGCTCTGTGATCCTGCTGTTTAGATTTGAGGATTCCTCTTCTAAGGTTTTCTCTCTGTTTACCAGCTTTTCCACTTCGTTTTCTTTTGCACGCAGTCTTTCTTCAAGGATAGCAGTGACCCTTGAGTATCTGGTGCGCATGATAAGATAAAAGAGCCCTGCACCTACTGAAAACCCGGCAACAAATCCCAATATAAAGGTATTCATTGCATCTGCTCCTTTGGTATTTAGTTTTTGATGCTATCCCTAAATAGGAGTTCTGTCAATGAACATTCATGAAAAATAAAGTCATTTTAAGGGGTTCGCTTTTTATGGATTTTTGCACTATAAAGTGATACTCTGGCTTAAAAAACAAGGGGGCAGAGGAATGAGAATTGAAAAAAGGAGGTCTTTGATCCTGGGGCTTTTTTTAATTTTTATTTTTATGAATATGTCTTTTGCGGATGAGAAAAAGAAAGAACAGGATAAGGTGACCATAACAAAGGGTATCTGGATTCCCAATCCCCACAGAAAGTGGAGGGTGATTGTAAAGGCAAGGACTGATGCAAAGCCTGGAACCGTATCCCTGGAGGCACATATTATTTCAAAAAATAAGGTGATAAGATCGGCCAGAATGGAATATGACCCGACCTCCCGTGAATACACCGCCATATTCTTTTATGTGAAAACAAGGCCAGAATTAATTCTGGTCAAAAGCACAGGTGGGGGCTCGGCAGAGATGAAACTGAATGAGTAGAATAATCCCACTATTTACTTTTTGATTTGACCATTCATGTTCTTTATCCTATACTTCCCCTCTTTCTTCATGATAATTTTAAATGTCCATTTATTAGGATTTTCTTGATTGAGAGCTTTGTAAAAATGATTCATATTCCATTTGTCATCCTGAGGGTGTCTGAAAGCCTCCCGTTGGATCTATGAGATGCTTCGGGGCTTCGCCCCTCAGCATGACAGATAAGGTAATTCAAGATATACATTTAACTGAGTTTTGCAAAGCTCTCTTGAATGTAGTTTTTTAAGGGAGTTAATTGGATGGGAAAGAGCCTTACATATAAGATTCTTCAAGAACATCTGGTGGATGGGACTCTCAGGACAGGAGAAGAGATAGGAATACTTATTGACCACACCCTTCTTCAGGATGCAACAGGCACACTTTCCATGCTGGAGTTTG
>JALVMZ010000158.1 GCA_027032655.1 Desulfobacteraceae bacterium | reverse complement strand
AGGTCGATTTTCGTTATCTTCTCAGTCCACACATTTACATAGTATGCATCTCCTCTGTTCCAGTCAGGTAAGAGTGCAAGATACGGAGGTAGTACTATACCGTGTGCAATATCTTCCCATCTGTCAAGCCGTAGACCTGTACATATAAATGTATATACTTTTATATGTTCTAAATGTGCTCCTTGTTATTGTCTTACTGTTCCGTCTAGCTCTTTTATTTCTATGATAAGTAGTTCACCGTTTTCATGCCATTTTCTTATTAGGTCACCTTTCTTCTTCATGACTTGCTCGGGGATTGTTATCCCATACATGTTTCCCCTGACCTTAGATATCCTTGCTATGAACCTAACCTCGTTAGTCATAAGCGCACCCGCCTAGGAGAAAAGTGCGGAAAGGTTTATTAAAGGTTGCGCAGTACTTCCACAGACCCCGATGAAGGGGTGTATCTCCCGCATTGTGCGGGAGATCCCTGAGGGGACATATCATAGAGCCTTAAAAGCAGAAGCAGAGGTGATTAATGGCAACATTAATGACTTACTATGGGACTTAACAATCTGCAAGTATGCTCTACAGAAAGTCATTGATGCACTATGGTGTCTAGATAAGTTACCAAGTAAGACTCAGCTACACCAGTTATTTTATCCGCTGTTAAGAGGTTATGGTCTTAGAGCTCACGTAGCAAGAAACATTTACAATATTGCATTTGCACTTGTAAAGAGCGCTAGAGAAAATAAGGAATCAAAGCCTGTAATCAAGAAGTTATTCGCTCGACTCGACTATCAAGATGCTAAAGTGGATCTGGATAAAAGTATTATCAAGGTCGTTCTAAGATATAAGTGGTACACACTTAAGCTCAAACATAGGAGAGAGTATATTGAGAGGTTTAGAGGTCTTAGATGGAAAGAAGTCCACTTAACATATCGTGAAGGTAAGTTATATGTCTCAATAATTTTTGAAATCAAATATAGACCATACATTCCTAGAGGTCTACTTGCTCTCGACATTAATCTTACACATGTTGTGCTGTATGATAGTTGCAGTGTAAGGAGAATTAAGACTAGGTTCAAGGACGCTCTAAGCAAGAGAGCTAGAGCAGAAGAACTACAAAAGAAGTATCCTAAGAGGTGGAGGTACAAGGAAAGAATACTTAACAGGATTAGAGAGCTTCACAAGAGAGCTAGTAATATCGTAGTTGATAGCTGTTGGAAAATTGCCAAAACCATCGTTCTTGAAGCTAAGAAGCGTGGCTATGCAATTGTCATGGAAGATCTAACTGGTCTGAGAGAATCTATTGTTAAGAGTAAAATTACAGTCAGATGGAAGCTAGAGATGTTTGCTTACAGAAAACTACAACAAGCGGTAATAACCAAAGCTATCGAATTAAATGTACCTGTATTCCTAGTTGACCCAAAAGACACCAGTACTGTCTGCCCAAGATGTGGTTCAAGATTAGAGTATGTTTACAGACTGGGATACTGTAGGAAATGTGGTTTTATTGCTGATAGAGACGTTATCGGTGCAATGAACATTCTCTTTAAGGCTCTAAAAGCGGATGTGCCCGGGCGTGGGTCCCGGGTGAATGCCCCGCCGATGAACGATGAAACCCGAGGAAGGCGGGGAACCCAAGGATGAGGGGATGAAGCATATACAAATATATACATGCATATACAGACCCAAACCCAGTCGGCCTTTATTGTCTTTACTTCTCTCCTCTGCTCAATGCGTATGCTCTCTGGATCTGGTGTAAGCTCTATTATGTCGTCTGCAATTATTATTTGTCCTCTTCTTCCATAGAGCGTTCGGACCTTAAGTTTTGGAGGAGTGTAGTAGTGTACTATGTATCTTGTCTGTATTGCTATAGTGTCTTTTTCCTGTTC
>JALVMZ010000157.1:1732-16947 GCA_027032655.1 Desulfobacteraceae bacterium | reverse complement strand
GTATCTCATTGTCCACATCTTCACCAAAGGAATTCACACCTTCAGGATTTTCAATTAACTTCTGGAATGCAAAGTGTGAGTAAATATCCTTCTTCTGCTCAGGGTCAAGCCCCATCTTTCCTGGATTAAGGATATTATCAGGGTCAAGTGCCTTCTTTATCTTTCTCATAACATCAAGTCCTGCACCCATCTGAAGCTCAATATGTGGAATTCTGGCTATCCCTGTTCCATGCTCTGCACTCAGGGTCCCTTTCATCTCAATGGCTGTCTTTACCAGTTCCTCTGCTGCTGGCTTCAATCTTTCCCAATCATCCCTGTTTCTCACATCAGTTACAAAGGTGGTATGGACATTTCCATCTCCCACATGGCCAAATGTGGCTATGATCACATTATATTTTTCAGCTATCTCCTGTGCCTTCCGTATTGTATCGGGTATCTTACTTGAAGGAACTCCCAGGTCCTCTGCTATGGGCACAAGTCTATTACCCGGCTTGATTCTGGAAAGTGTGGGAACCAGCCTTCCCCTTGCAAGCATCATCTCTTCCCTTTTCTTGGGGTCATCTGACCACTGGAATTCCTGCACATTATATTTATTGCAAATCTCTTCCATCCTCTTCATATCCCTCTGGACCACATCCTTTGGACCATCCGCTTCCATAATAAGCATGGCCTCTATGGTGCTTGTATCTCTTCCCAGTGCCTCTTCCACCACCTTGAGGCTGAATTTATCCAGTATCTCACACCCCGCAAGTTTGATACCCGATGTGGTTATCTCTGTTACCGCATCACCTGCTGCATTCAGATCCCCGAATATTGCAAGTGCAAGGGCTCCATACTCTGGCTTTGGCTCCAGTTTTACCATTATCTCGGTAATTATACCCAGTGTGCCTTCAGAAGATGCAAATAGATGAGTTAGATCATATCCAAGTGAGGATTTGGGAGCTGCTGTTCCTGTATTTATTACTGTTCCGTCTGCCAGGACCACCTTCAGGCCTTTTATATAATCCCTTGTGGTTCCATATTTCACTGCCCTGTGTCCACTTGCATTTGTGGATACCATTCCACCTATGGTGGCTATGGCCTCACTCCCAGGATTGGGTGGAAACATGAGATTATCCTTTGCCAGTATCATATTCAGTTGCATACACACAACCCCTGGTTCAACCCGTGCATAGAAATCAGGCCTGTTTATCTCAAGAATCCTGTTCATGAGATGAAGGTCCAGGAGAATACCACCCTTTATGGGGAGAACAGCACCTGTTACACTGGTGCCTGTTCCCCTGGGGGTAACAGGGATCTTATGTTTATGTGCAAGCTTCATTATCTGGGATACCTGCTCTGTGCTCCTTGCAAAGACCACATAATCAGGTATGCCCTGATGAACTGACATGTCCCTTGAATAACAGAGACACTCCACCCTGTCATCAAATACATTATCAGGCCCGACTATCTGGGCAATCTCGCTGGTTATATTCATTTTTACCCCCTTTTCCCTGAGCCTCACTTAAGTGGCTACTATTTAGCTACAAAGTAACTATAATAAAAATATGCCTTTTCTGTCAAGAATAAATGCTGAAATACAAATACTCGCTGAATCTTAGAGCAATTATGCTTGACAAGGAGCTTGTCTTAAATGGTATATGGTTTAAATTATCAATCGCGCAAAATCCCTGTATGGAGGCATTAATAATGAGCATTGAAGAAAAAATTCAGGAACTCATTAGACTAAATAAAGAGGCAGAGCTTGGCGGAGGAGAAAAGAGGATTGAACAGCAGCATCAACGGGGAAAAATGACCGCAAGGGAAAGAATAGATTACCTCCTTGATAAGGGAACCTTTCAGGAAATAGATAAATTTGTGCTTCATAGGTGCACAAATTTTGGCATGGAGAAAAAGAAGATACTTGGCGATGCGGTAGTTACAGGATACGGGAAAATCAATGGAAGGCTGGTATATGTATATTCACAGGACTTCACGGTATTTGGCGGTTCTTTGAGCGAGGCAGTGGGAAATAAGATATGTAAAATAATGGATCTTGCCATGCAAAATGGTGCTCCTGTAATCGGACTCAATGATTCAGGAGGCGCAAGAATACAGGAAGGTGTAATGAGCTTAGGGGCATATGGTGAGATATTCAAAAGAAATGTGTGGGCATCAGGTGTTATTCCCCAGATATCAGTAATCATGGGACCGTGTGCGGGAGGAGCGGTTTACTCACCTGCCCTTACTGACCTTATCATTATGGTCAAAAAGACAAGTTATATGTTCATCACCGGCCCCCAGGTGATAAAAGAGGTAACTGCAGAAGAGGTAACCCCCGAAGAGCTGGGTGGAGCCATAACCCACAATACCAAGAGCGGTGTAGCACACTTTGCAGAGGACTCTGACAGGGCAGCACTTGACAGGGTTAAAGAACTGCTTTCATACTTTCCACAGAATTTCAGGGAAAAACCACCTATTCTTGAGTGCAATGATGATCCGGAGAGGACGGATAAGTCCCTCAACAATATTGTGCCAACAAATCCAAGGCTTCCATATGATATCAAGGATATCATTACCACAGTCCTTGATAATAATGAGTTCTTAGAGGTGCAGAGGCGGTTTGCTCCAAATATGGTAGTGGGATTTGGAAGGCTGAATGGCCATTCTGTGGGAATAATAGCCAATCAGCCCAAGGTCCTTGCTGGATGTTTAGACATCAATGCCTCTGTTAAATGTGCACGGTTTGTGAGGATGTGTGATGCATTCAATATCCCTTTGATTACATTTGTGGATGTCCCCGGATATCTACCTGGAGTAAATCAGGAATACGGAGGCATTATAAAACACGGTGCAAAAATACTCTTTGCTTACAGTGAAGCAACAGTGCCCAAGATAACAGTTGTAACCCGAAAGGCTTATGGTGGAGCATACATTGCCATGTCAGGTAAACACCTTGCAGCAGATATAAACTATGCGTATCCAACCGCAGAGATAGCTGTCATGGGACCTGAAGGCGCATGTAATATTGTATTCAGGAAAGAGATACAGGAATCAGATGACCCTGAAAAACTAAGGGCCCAATTAATTGAGGATTACAGGAACAACTTCGCAAGTCCTTACAGGGCAGCAGAGGTGGGATACATTGATCATGTTATTATACCTGAGCAGACAAGACCCATGCTCATCCGTGCCCTTATGATGCTTAAAAACAAAAAGGCATCAATTCCGGAGCGAAGACATGGAAACATCCCTCTCTGATAAATATTATAGAATTCTTTCTAAATTTATGGTCTTTGAAGGAATAAACTGATTTGAACTGAAAAACCTTATTAGATCTGAATCATTCCAGTCCACAAGGGTATAAATCTTCTTTACCCCCACATCCTTAAGGTGATCAACAAACTCTTCTATTAACCTTTTGCCAATTCCTTTATGCTGGTAATCTGGATCAACACCAATGGTATCCAGTGTTGCCTCTTCCTGAAATATTCCATACTCACCTATGTATAGCTCTCCCATTACAAATCCCACTACAGTTCCATCTTCTATTTCAGCAACAAGTGATGCAGGCAGGTAATCCTTGGATTTAAACAGCTTCTCAAATCTTATTTCATAGTATTCTCTTCGTGATCTTCCCATTATCTTCTCATCAATGGATACCACTCTCTCAAAATCATCCTCTTTCATGAGTCTTATCCTGAGTTCTTCCTTTTCCATGAGACCTCCTTACTCCTCTACTGTTGAAATAGGAGATTTAGAAAATAAGGATACTTGAAATTTAGCCAAATTGCAAATAAATCTAATCCAGATCAAGTTCTGTCTTACACTTATTACATCTTATAACTCCACGAAACACCTTATTGCCGCATTCAGGGCATATATACCTGGCCTCTTCATCTTTCACCCACTTTTCAGTCCCGTACTTTCTTCTGTAAGGAACAGCCCTCATTATGACCTTTTTACCCACTGTCATGGGAAAATTTTCTATATACTCACATGGAAAAACATCACACTCGTGGCATCCACTATACCCTTTTCTCTTTGTGCAATCCCTTATCTCACATTTCAAACAGTAAATAAAAGGCTCATCAGATAGGCATCCCTTGCATTTAATATGATCCACAGTAAGTTTTTCACTTCCAGGTAGCCTACCCTTGCCAGACACCCCACCTTGATACAAATTAACAAGTCTCTCCTTGAATTTAAGATTATTGTCCCTATCTGCATAATAGATAGCACATACTCCACAGTAAAGCCCACATGGGGCAAGAAAATCAGGATTTATATCCATGATTATTTGCCTCCTTTAATACTTTTTGTTCCTTATGGGGGAAACTATCCAATAATTCATCGCCCTGAGGCCACAGGCCATAGTGTTTGATAAGACACATTACTATAAAATAGCATCCCCTTTCAGGATGCCTTTGCCTTTCTGACAATTACTCTCTGATCTTCCGGAATTGGAGGTGGTGGACTCTCACCTACTATCTTTCTTACTGCGCCAAATCTGCTGGGGCATACATCAAGGCATGTTCCACATTTTATGCATTTTTCCTGATCAATTACATGAATAGTATTCTTTGCTCCTATGATTGCTCCAACAGGACATCTCCTGAAACATATCATACATGCCTGACACTTTTCAGGATCAATATAATAGGCAGGGACATCTTTAAAAAGTGAATCTATCTCTTCATCTGTAAAATGGGACTCATACTGTTCAGGATCTTCAAGGCGTGCTTCAAGTTTCTCCCTCTTTGCCATCTTAATATATGGCACAAGCTTTATTACATCTCTTAACTTTGACCTTAACTGGCCCAGCTCTATTCCCTCAGAAACTCCAAGGGGACCTATCTCCTTAATCTTTTTACTGAATTGATTCATTATCTGAGTAAAAAGTATTCCCTCACCTGAAGTCATAAACTCTATTTTCAACCTATCAGGATTAATTCCGATATACTTCATTATCCTCTTGCACAAAAGAACCATATTCAGGGCATGATAATTTCCATGCGTAATATAATTACACTCACCCAAACGGCATCCACCAATGAATACCCCATCCATACCATTCAAAAATGCCTTGAGCACAAAGGCGAGATCAACCCTTCCCGAGCACATCACCCTTATGAGCCTTATCTCAGGAGAATACTGTAGTCTGGAAACTCCAGCTAAATCAGCAGCTCCGTATGCTCACCAATGACATACAAAACCAAGGATTCTGGGCTTAAACATTGATCCTGAAACCATTTAATTCACCTCATCCTGTGTGTATTATCGAATCTCTTATTCATGTCCTTAATTTGCCGCCTTCCTTAACATCTGATCAGGCTGCTCTTCATATGATACTGCATCAATCTGCGCTTCTATCTCTTTATCTGTAAAGTGCTTAAGCACAATTGCACCTGTAGGGCACTTGGAATTGCAAAGACCATCACCTTTACAGATAACAGGGTTAACCACTGCCTTTTTACCCTGCTTTGTGGTGCGAAGTTCGATGGCATTATAACTGCAGGCAGACATACAGGCACCACATCCAATGCACTTCTTCTCATCCACAACACATACAGAACCTGAAACCTTTACCACATCATGACATAGAAGTGATACCACCCTCCCTGCAGCTCCATACGCCTGATTAATCACCTCATGGATGTGTTTGGGATAGTGTGCCATCCCGCATAGATATACACCCTCTGTTGCAAATTCAACAGGCCTTAATTTTACATGTGCCTCCTTAAAAAAACCATCAGGTCCCAAAGTTACCTTGAACAATTGTGAAAGCTCATGATTCTCTTCTGATGGTATAATTGCAGATGCAAGTGAAATGATATCAGCATCAAGGGCAATCTCCTGACCAAGCACCTGGTCTTTCAGGGTTACCTGAAGGACATTCCCTCCACCCTGCTCAACTACCTGCACTTGTGGACTATTTTCAGGCTCGTATCGGATAAAACGAACATCCCTGTTGGAAGCCTCCCTGTAATAATCCTCTTTGTAGCCATATGTCCTCATATCCCTGTAAAGGACATATACATCCATATCAGGATTTATCTCTTTGAGCTTTAATGCATTCTTGACTGCATGACTGCAACATACCCGGGAGCAGTAATTCCTTTCCTCATTCCTGCACCCCACACACTGAATCATAACAAGGCTCTTGGCATTGGCTATCTTCTCATCCTTCCGGGCAATTAATTCTTCAAGCTCAAGGTGGGTCAATACCCTTTCATCTTCCCTATACAGGTATTCCTTTGGATTGTACTGTTCCGCCCCCGTTGCAATCACCGTTGCACCATGTTTTATCTCCACCATCCCCCTATCTGATTCCACTCTTGTTACAAAATTTCCCACATAGCCTGTGGCCTCCAGAATCTTTACCTCTGTCAGCACATGAATCAGGGGATGGGCATATACCTCTTTAATTAAATCACGAAGATATGACTGAACATCAAGTCCCTCAAGGGTGAAGTGAAGTCTTCTTGCCTTGCCCCCCAGCTCCTTTTCCTTTTCCAGAAGATATACTCTATAGCCCTGACGGGCTATGGAAAGGGCACAGGTCATTCCGGCTATACCGCCACCAAGCACAAGGGCTGTCTTATTTACGGGCAGGTCAATATCCTGCAGAGGCTCAAGAAGGCATGCCCTTGCCACTGACATTCGTATCAAATCCTTTGCTTTCCTGGTGGCTTCTTCCTTTTCAAGGGCATGCACCCATGAGTCGTGCTCCCTTATATTTGCCATCTCCAGGAAATACTGATTTATTCCTGCCTCCTTCAATGTATCCCAGAAAAGTGGTTCAAGGGTTCTTGGGCTACAGGCAGCAATTACCACCCTGTTCATTCCCTTTTCCTTTATCATGTCAGTTATCTCTTTTGCTGAATTGGTGGCACATGAAAATAACTGCTCCTGGGCATGAACCACATTGGGAAGTGTGAGGGCATATTCAACGGTTGAGGGCACATCAACAACCCTTCCTATGTTGGCACCGCAGTGGCATACAAAGACTCCCACCTTTGGCTCTTCCTGGGACACATCTTTTTCTTCAGGATATTCCCTCTCCTTTGCCAGTTTGCCTCGTCTGTAATTTAACTTTTCACCGCATTGTGAGCCTGCACCACTTGCAGTAAAAACAGTCTCAGGAATATCCAGCGGACCTTGAAAGGCCCCGCTTACAAAGATTCCTAGCCGTGAAGTCTCAATGGGATTTATGGGGTTGGTTTTGCAAAATCCGTGTGAATTGAGTTCTATTCCAAATTTTTCAGCAAGTTCATTATTTTCAGCAGGTGGATTCAACCCCACAGACAATACCACCATGTCGAATTCTTCTTCCTTTACTCCTTCATCAGGGGTTGAATATCTTACGAATATATTCCTGGTTTCCGGGTCTTCCCCTACTACTGTTGCATAACTCCTGATAAACCGAACACCTTCAAGTGATTTTGTCCTCTCAAAGTAAGTTTCAAAGTCCTTTCCATAGGACCGGATATCGTTATGAAATATTGTGCATTCTGATGATGGGTCATGATCCTTTGTTAATATCACCTGTTTCTGGGTATATGTGCAGCAGACCGCAGAGCAGTAACTGTTATCCCCCTGGGTAACCCTCCTTGAGCCAATACACTGAATCCATGCCAGTTTATGGGGATGTCTTTTGTCCGAAGGACGAAGTATTTCACCCTCAAAGGGACCGGTGGAGCAGAGTATCCTTTCAAAATCCATACTGGTTACCACATTCTGGAGTCTTCCATATCCATACTCATCCTTTACCGAGGGATCAAATGGCTCAAAACCAGGTGATAGAATTATTGCTCCAACCTTAATCTCCAATCTTTCAGGCTTTTGAGAAAAATCTATGGCTTTATTTTCGCATACCCTCTGACATATCTGACACTTCTTCTCCTTGAGATAGAGGCAGGTTTCATCAATGTATGTGATAAGGGGAACTGCCTGAGAAAAATATATATGGACTGCCTTATTCTTGGACAGCTCCTGATTGTATTGATCTGGATACTCCACAGGGCAATATTCAACACATGTGGCACAACCCGTGCATTTATCCTCTATGATATATCTGGGTTTCTTTTTCAGAGTAACAGTGAAGTCCCCCACATCTCCTTCAACTCTATCAACTTCGGTATATGTGAGGACCTCAATGTTTGGATGCCGGCCGACCTCGACCAGTTTGGGTGCAAGTATTCACATGGAGCAGTCATTGGTGGGGAAGGTCTTATCAAGCTGTGCCATGTGTCCCCCTATGGCAGGCAGTTTTTCAACCAGATAGACCTTAAACCCCGATGACGCAAGGTCAAGGGAGGCCTGAATTCCGCTAACTCCCCCCCCTACAACCATCACATCTCCAAAATTAATGGCCCCGCGATCACTATAAAGCTGTCTAATCCTGTCTTTTAATTGTTCCTTTTCCACCCGTTATCACCTCATGAAGATTTATATGACCCTTATTATAAAACTTCCTGTATTATCTCAGATATCTCTTTTACCTCTATTGCACTTCCCTCTGTCTGATCTTCCATGGTTACCCTGCTGTCTTCAAAGTTTGTAATACAATATGGGCATGCTGTAACCAGGACCTCAGCACCGGACTCCACTGCCTGCTTCAATCTTATATCAGAAAATCTCTCACCCTTTGGTGTTTCCATCCAGATTCTGCCTCCACCACCACCACAGCATAGGCTCCTCTCTCTATAGTCAGGGAGTTCAATTAACTCAAGTCCGGGCACACTTCGGAGCACTTCTCTTGGTTCATCATATATACCATTGTGCCTTCCAAGATAGCAGGGATCGTGATATGCAACCTTTTTGTTGAATTCCTTATTGAATTCGATCTTACCTTCCTGAATAAGCTTTAATAAAAACTGGGTAATGTGTATTACCTCAAAGTTCACCATAAATTCTGGATACTCATTTTTAAAGGTATGATAACAGTGGGGAGATGAAACTAAGATTCTCTTGACACCACTGTCAATGAAATTCTTTATATTCTCCCTTGCAAGGCGTCTGAACAGTTCCTCTTCACCAGCCTTACGGATACTCTCACCACAGCAGTTCTCCTTATCTGCGAGTATCCCGAAGTCCACCTGAGCCTGTTTGAGTATTCCTGCTGTTGCACGGGATACCTTTTTCATCCGTGGATCATAACACAGGTAACATCCGGGAAAATAAAGGATATCCATCTCCTCATTAAAGATATCAACTGAGAGTTCCTTTGCCCATTCTCCTCTTTTACTGCGATCCTCTGAGAGTGGATTCCCTTCAGCCACAAGACTGGCACTTGCACTCTTAACAGGTTTTACAGGCTCAGGAAACACGCCGTATTCTGTTGCTATTCTTCTGAGAGACACCACTGAGTCTATCTGTTTTACATCCCTTGGACACTGCTGTGGGCATCTTCCGCATGTGGTGCAACGCCATATATCTTCACTTTCAATCTCTGTCAGGCCAAATATCGCCTGCCTCACTATCTTTCTCATACTGAACTGTCTTACCCTGTTCCATGGGCAGACTGTATCACAAAGTCCGCACTCAAAACACCTTTTAAAGGCATCTCCGCCACTTGCCTTTATGAGTTCTACAATCTCTTTGTATTCTGATAATGTCTCCACTTTATCCTCTTTGTTTTTAAATTCTTATTCCTTTTTGGATTCCACCATCCTTGCCACCACATCTAAAATCTTATCAAGCCCATATTCATCTGCAAGAATCTCAAGCCCCTTCTCCAGCTCCTCTTCCTTTTCCTGTTCCTCAACCTCTTCTTCCCTTTCCTCATAGATGAGTGCATCAACAATACACCACTTAACACACATGGGCTCATCAAGGGGTGGATCACTTTCACACATATCACATCTCAAAGGAAGACCTGAGTCAGGCTCTTTGAAAAGGTCCCTTGATGGACATGAGGCATTACAGAAATTGCACTCCCCGTAATCCCTTTCATTGATTATGTAAGTCTGTCTTCCATCACATTCTGCCTTTGTATGGGAACCTGCCCGAACAGGGAGGAATACATTGTTGAGTTCATCCCTATACACCCTTATTCTCGACCTTGCAGGATTGACCACACTGTATTTGGGAGTGCTGTGAAATGCCGCACATGCCACCTCACATGCCCTACAGCCATGACATTTATCAAGGTCCACTTTTATTGTTTTTACTACCTTTTTTGTTTTTCCATTACTCACGACAAACTCCTTTCCCCGGCAATTTCCTGAATCCTATTCTTCTTTCAGGATTCCTCTCTTTACAAAATCCTCATATACATAATCAAGACCAAGCTTAAGTAATGTATCTTTTGTGGGGATACCTTCCTTGTTCCATCCCCTGTATTTATAGTATTCATCCATAAGCTTTGCTTCATATTCAGGGAATCTCTTCTTCCAGTGGTCTTCTGGGGGCTTTTCATCCTTTCTTCTTAAGCCTCTTCTGATATTATTTGCCCTTACAAGATTTCTTACCCTTGTTGCAGTCTCCCACAACCTCTCTTCATCAATATCCATCCCTGTTGCATATGAGATGAAGAGTGGCAGATTATGCATATGATAGGGAGGCTTTAAAGGGAATGATGAAAGTCCCGCGCACAGGCCCAGGGAGTCATCTATGTAGTGCATTATCTCCTGCCATTCAACCAGCTCTGCTATAAGATCTGGAGGTGGCCAGAAGGGGAAGGTCTTTCCTTCCTCACCCCATTCCAGGATAAAACTTTTAAATCTTTCCTCTTTTCCTGTGGGAATCTGTATCCAGTCCTTTACGAATTCTTCTCTGATATCCTTTGGAAGAGGTGCCTGAGGGAGCTGTCCTTCAATCTGTGTTATATTGGCCTTTTCGCCGGTTGACCACATAATATAGTATATGGGATTCAGCATTCCCAGTTTAATGGGTATCTGTTCGTGTTTTTTGATTGTATTATGGTCATACTTTTCAGCACCTTTCCCGATCTTTCGTGCTGCCCAGTAAACACCATCTGCAAGGATATCACCGATTCCCTCTCTCTTTACTATCTTATCAAGGAGATAATAGAACCTCTCCTTGTTATCTGAAGGGAAATCAGGCAAATCTTTATCTGTAAGTATCCCTGCCTCGTATAGCTCAATTGCAAAGGCCATTACCTGGGGCGCAGAGAATCCATCCACACCGTGAGACTGGGCAATGGATGCAATCTGGAAGCCAAAATCCAGATCATCAGCCATTGCTGCCATTACATAGGTAAGCTTGGAGAAGCATTTCATTACATAGCTTGGATACCCGGGCACCTGTATTATTCCCCTGCACCTTACTGGGCAATTGTAACAGCTAATCAGCTTTTTCCTTGCATCGTCCATTGCCCTTGCCCATTCTTTTGCCACCTCATCATTCCAGAAATCCTTTCTCCTTACTCTTGCATTTCCCCATGAAAAACTGATTGTATGCCATTTTTCATCGTGAAGTGCCATTTCCTGAGGTGAACCAATAAAAGCAAGGATTGCAGGGACTCCGGGAATCGGGTTTTCGAGTCTGTATTGAATATAATCAAGGACCTTGTTGCACTCCTCCATGAATTCAAGGGGTTTTGCAATGGTTATATCCTTTGTTCCACGAACAGCAATGGCCTTCAGGTTCTTATCACCCATTATGGCTCCCATACCCTGTCTGCTGGCACTGCTTGTTGCTGCCTCAATGGATGCAAAATAGACCCTGTTTTCTCCTGCAAGTCCAATGGATAGAACCTGCAAGTTGGGTTCATCAAGCTCTTCCCGTAAAATTTTTGTTGTCTCATAGGTGCTCTTGCCTTTCAGATGTGATGCATCTCTTATTTCCACTCTGTCATTATTGATATATAGATAGACAAGGTCAGGTGACTTTCCCCTCACAATTACCTTATCATAGCCTGCGTGTTTGAGCTCTGGTGCCCAGAATCCACCAAGTATCGAAAAACCAGTATATAGTGTTTGTGGAGAAATTGAAGATATGATGGTCCGGTTTGCACCAGGTGCCAGAGTCCCCCCTAAAAGACCCGCACTAAAAATGATAAGATTATCAGGTGAGAACGGCTCAGTCTCTGGTGGCACCCTGTCCCATAATATCTTGGAATTGGTGCCCAGACCCCCAAGATAGGTCTCAGTCTCCTTGGGGTCAGTTTCCACCCTTTCAATGTTTCCTGTGGATAAATCTATCTCTAAATTATAACCTGTATCTCCGTATCTCATTTTATCCTCTCTTTGTTAAATTGGTCAATCAATGTGGCTACAATATAACTATATCGTAACTACATGTCAAGAAAAATCTATATAAAATTGACCGAGTCTAATTAATCTGGCAATATTTAAGCATTTCCACCATTTTAAGATTGAACCGGGGACAAGCAACAAACAGAAAGGAATAAAAAATGAAAGGCTTCTATAAAAGGGGATTGCTGATTGATCTGAGCAGCCAGAGTTATGAAACATTTGATATTCCAGAGGAAATCTTAAGGAGATATTCAGGAGGAAAGGGAATTGCCACATATTACTTAATGGAATTTTCAAATAAGGGGTATGACCCACTCTCACCCGAAGCACCCTTTGTGGTGGCAACAGGACCAGCAGGTGGGAGCAGGATATGGGGAAATTCAAGATATGGAATATATGGGAAATCCCCGCTTACAGGTCTTTACGGAGAGAGTTATTCAGGTGGCATAGCTCCAGAGGCGATTTCCAGGACAGGATTTGACCTGATTGTTATCAAAGGGAAGATGGATAAGCTCTCCTACCTCCTTATAAATGAAAATGATGTTGAATTTATCAGTTGTGAAGAGCTCAAAGGCAAGGGCACATATTGGACAGAAGAGTATATTGAAAAAAGGCATAAAAATATCAGGGCAAAGGCACTGGTAATAGGGCCTGCAGGAGAGAATCTTGTCAAATTTTCAGTGGTAGAAAATGATAAATGGAGGAGTGCTGGAAGATGCGGGATGGGGGCAATTCTCGGCAGTAAAAACCTGAAAGCCCTTGTTTTTGCAGGGACAAAATCAAGAAAATGGGCTCATCCTGAAGGCATAGATAGATATTCAAAACAGATACTTCAGGAGTTCAAAGACTCCCCCATTACTGAAAATTACAGACGCTTTGGAACTCCAATGATGGTTGCAGTCCTGAATCAATTCAAGGCATTTCCCACCAGATACTGGGAGAGCGGATACAGGGAGGATTGGGAGCGGATAAGCGGAGAGACCCTGATAAACAGATTCAAGCCACAGATAAGGTCATGTAAAAAGTGCTTTATTGGATGTAGCAAATTGACCCAAATCAAAGAGGGGAAATATAGGGGAATTAAGATTGAAGGGCCTGAGTATGAGACAATATTTGCCTTTGGTGGCATATGCCTTGTAAAGGACCTGGATGAAATTGCATATCTCAATAATCTATGTGATGACCTTGGCCTTGATACAATAAGCGCAGGTAACATAATCGGCTATTTAATAAAGCTGAGTGAACAGGGACGGATAGATTACAGGATTAAATGGGGGGAAACAGAAAGAATCAGCGATACCCTATTAAAGATTGCAAGGTGTGAGGGAATAGGAGAAGAACTTTCAAAGGGCATCAAATATCTTGAAAAAAGGTTCGGGGTTCCTTCAATGCATGTAAAGGGCATGGATCCTGCAGGATATGATCCAAGGGTCTTTAAGGGTATGGCACTTAGTTATGGCATAAGTCCAAGGGGTGCATGCCACTTAAGAACAACATTTTATAAGGCTGAGATAAGCGGTATCATAGCCCCTGATGAAATTAAGGGCAAGGCAGAGATTTTAATTGACTGGGAAGACAGGCTTGCATTCTTTGACTCATTAATAATCTGTAGATTCTTCAGGGATATATATTCATGGGAAGAGTTACAAAAGATATTCACTCTTCTGACCGGGGAAACAGAAGATATAAAAGCCATATCAAAAAACATTATCCAGATTACAAGGGAATTCAATCTGAGAGAAAGACTCACCAGAGAAGATGACCATCCCTCAGTAAAATTCTTTGAAAAGACCCTGGAAGGTGCAGGCATTACAGAACATGAATACGAACAACTTCTGAACGACTATTACAGACTGCGGGGCTGGTAAGATATCAATTATTATAGAAATTCTCTCTTTCTATTTTTAAGCTCCTGTTCAGCAATCTGGAGTGCGCTACGGGTAAAAAACCATTTCACTCTATTTTTACTGAGGTGATTGTATAACTTCGTATGGGTGATCCCCTGCCTTTCGGCCTCTGTTTGAAATCCTCTTTTTGAAAACCGCCATAACTTATCCGCATCTTTAACAATCGCCTCTTCTATCGAACCAATCACATGACCTGAATCATGAGTTCTGATAATAGCTCCTATCTTTTCAATGAGCATAGGCTCATATCCTAAATCGCTCAATATACTCATTGCTATTTCTTCACCCTTCTTCTCATGAATCCTATTGAGTCTCATGGATTCATCGTTGCCCACGGCATTCACACCGTATGCCCTTTTTATCTCATCTGGACTGAGGGCGGACCATCCCACATCATGTAGTATAACGGCAGGTTCTATTATTTTTCTATTGCCACCTTCGGTCTTCATCAAGGAGAGAGCATATTCATGGGAGATTTTTGCATGCAATATATCTCCTCTTACAAGAAGATAAGGTTCTGCCTTCTTAAATAAAAGTTCTATGAACTCTTTCCATAATTCTGATTCAAAATTATCTTCTAATCTCTGATCCATGCACGGTCTCAAGGAAATAATATGATCTTTATGTTATGAAATAAAAGACCGTATAAACTCTTTTACCCTATCCTTCCCGCGAATAACCCCATAATGGCCTTCACAAAGTATATCAGCCTCAAGTGAAATCAATAACTCAAGTGACTTAATATAACTGTCTCTATCGGATAGCAGACTTGCATCAAGGGGGCCATGCACATCCTGCCCAAAGAGCACCCTGAATCCGTCAGATTCCATAACAAAGGCCATTGAACCAGGTGAATGACCGGGTATATGAATGGCCTCTATAGTTCTACTTCCCAGAACTATGTCTTCTTTATCCCCCCTGACCTTCCTATCAACCGTGAAAGGCTCCAGAATCGCTCCATACCATTTAGCCCCGGTAACCACCTGATCCCCTTTTTCAAGAAACGGTGCTTCAAGCTCATGGGTAATTATCTCACATCCTGTAATCTCTTTTATCTCTTTTGCACCCCCTGTATGGTCGAAATGGCAGTGTGTTATCAGAAGAT
>JALVMZ010000157.1:0-1722 GCA_027032655.1 Desulfobacteraceae bacterium | reverse complement strand
TTACTCCATAATCTTTTATATTTTTTAAAATCCTGTCAGTGGCCTGGCCTGTCCCTGCATCCACCAGTGCCGCATCTTCACCAGGATTTATCAAATAGACGGCTGCATCTCCAGGGGCTGACTGTGCCCCGCCCCCCACCTGAAATATTTCACTGGTTATCCTCATATCACTCTTCCCCTAACAATATTCCAGCAATCCCCATCCTTATAGTATCTCTGAATTTGCCTTATCTGTCATGCTGAGGAGCGATGCCCCTAACTGTCATGCTTAAGGGCGATGCCCCAAATTGTCATGCTGAGGAGCCATGCCCCGAAGCATCTCAGAGATCCTTCAGGTATCCTTCGGCCACCCTCAGGATGACAAATGGACCATGAATCATTTTAGCAAAGCCCTGATATCAAGCTAATTGAAACACAAATCTTCCCAAAAATCCATTTATAAATATTTTTAGAAATAATTAGAAATAGTTATATAAACCTGTAACTGGACAAACATGAAATCTGTGTTATTATTTGGGATAGAGGGAAGCTTTTAAAGAAAAGATTTTTTATATACAAAACAGATGAAAGATTATGATAGAAAAATAACATTAGCACTTGGTGGAGGCGGTGCAAGGGGGCTTTCTCATTTAGGGATTCTAAAGGTAATTGAGGAGCATAACATCCCCATTAACTCCATATTTGGAACAAGCATTGGTGCGCTGGTTGGTGCTGCATATGCCTGCAATCCTGATATCAAAAGTATTATTAAAAAGGTTGATGATCTGTTCAGTGACCACTCTAACCTGACTCCAGGACTGAAGCGTCTTTTAAAAATACATGTCCCCAATGTTCCTGACCTTGATCTAATTCACAGGATCAGTCGAATAGCAGCAAAACACTTCTTCCTGGCCATGGCCCTGCTGAAAAAATCATTGATATCCCAGGAAGAAATGCACGAGATTTTGGAAATCTTTCTTCCTGATTGTGATATAAGCGATACCGTTATTCCCTTCTCTGCTGTCTCTGTGGATCTGATTACAGGCAAAGAAGTGGTATTAAGCAATGGCCCAATAATTAAGGCAGTAATGGCAAGTTGCGCTGTCCCTGGTTTCCTGCCCCCCGTTGAATGGGATAATATGTATCTTGTGGATGGAGGTTTAATTGAAAGTATCCCAACAGGTGCAGCCAAATCCCACAATAATTCCCCTGTAATTGGGGTTGATGTAAGTCGGCTCCTGAATAACACTCCCCAACTCTGTGATGGCATTGATATTATGAATAGAGCTATGGAGGTAATGAGTTACTCACTCAGTATATACTCCAAAAAAAGGGCTGATCTGATTATTGATCCCTCTGTTCATCAAGTGGAATGGACTGATTTTTTAAAATACAAAGAATTGATTCAGGAAGGGGAACGAGCAGCTAAAGAAAAAATGCCTGCTTTACTGGAACTAATTAATAAAAAAGATAAAAAAAAGACCTCCATATTAGTATTCCTTCGTTCTCTGCTCCCCCACTCCAGCATTACTCCCAATACCTAAAATGCGTTCCATCCTTCTCTTTCTCATAATTGAACTTCATTCCCCATTTTCTCCATGTATCCAGATCTTTTATCAATTTAATCATCCATAATATTAATTTTTAAAATTATCCCAAATTATGCATTAAATAGAAATAAGATAATGAAAAATGCCTCCAGATGTAGTAATAACAAAGGATTAGAACATCCCTTATTACTAC
>JALVMZ010000156.1 GCA_027032655.1 Desulfobacteraceae bacterium | reverse complement strand
TTCTACTTGATTATTTTCAGGATGATTTTATCATATAAGTTAGAATAATATTATTTTGTTAGAAATACCTAACATTTTGAGCCATCATAGCTGGGATTGGAGGGTGGGATGGGATTAACTCTTGACCGTGCAGAACCGGGTAATTACAGGGTTACTGACCTTGTAGGAGGATACGGCTTTACCAGAAAGTTGACCGATATGGGGATATATCCCGGAGTTGTGTTAACTGTGATTTCTCCAGCTTCTTTAGGGGGGCCAATAAGAGTCATGGTTAAAGGCACACAGTATGCTATTGGCAAGGGAATGGCCTCAAAAATTTATATTACAAGGGTATGAAAATACACAGGGGAGTTATATGAAAAAAGTTTGGACGCTTAGAGATTACAAGGAAGGAGATAGGGGAAGAATCCTGGATATTAAAGGGAAGGGAAAGTTCAGGACAAGGCTGCTTGAGATGGGTTTTACCAAGGGTGAAGAGGTATATGTTGAAAAGTATGCTCCTTTAAGAGACCCGATCGAGTTTATAGTGAAGGGATATCATGTAAGTTTGAGAAGGGACGAAGCGGAAAATATCATAATGACGGAACCCGAGAGGGTCAGGGATAAAAAAGATGAAAAATAATAACTCTAAAAGGAGAATAGTTGTTGCCATAAGTGGGAATCCCAATTCAGGGAAGACCACTATCTTTAATCACCTTACCGGGTCGCATCAAAAGGTGGGAAACTGGGGTGGTGTTACGGTGGAAAAGGTTGAAGGCACAGTTTATCACAGGGGGTACGAGATAGTTTTTGTTGACCTCCCCGGAACCTACAGCCTCACCGCTTATTCACTTGAAGAGATCATAGCCAGGAATTTTATAGTAGATGAGAAGCCCGATGTTATCGTTGATATCATTGATGCTGGTAACCTTGAGAGGAATCTTTATCTGGCAGTTCAGCTCATTGAGATGAAGGGGAAGTTTATATTTGTTCTTAACATGGCTGATATGGCAAAGAAACAGGGGCTTATAATTGATGGTGATAAACTTGCAACTCTGCTTGGTGGGCCTGTTATTTTTACCGTGGGCAATAAAGGTATTGGTATTGACGAAATACTCGATAAAGTAGTGGATGTATATGAGGGTAAAGAGAAAAAGGTCAGGCATATACACATACCTTACGGAAAAGAGATAGAGGAGGAGATTAGGAAGATTCAGAAGGTTATAAGGGAGGATAAGGAGTTAAGCTCCCAATACTCAACACGCTGGTTGTCAGTTAAACTGCTCGAAGGCGACAGCGAAGTTATAGAAAAGATAAAGAAGAAGTTTAAAAATGCTGATGATATACTCACTCAGGTTGAAAAATCGAGAAACCACCTCTCCCATATCTACAACGATGATCCTGAAGTTCTCATAGCTGACCAGAGATACGGTTTTATCAGTGGGTTACTTCAGGAAGTGATAAGGATTGAAAAAAAGGTTAACAGAGTAGATATATCGCAGAAGATTGATAAGGTACTTACCAATAAGATTCTTGGTATTCCTATCCTGATTTTCTTTATATGGCTTATGTTTCAGGTAACATTTGGGCTTGGATCATATCCTATGGAATGGATAGACAGAGGCGTGGAAATCATCAGCAGTTTGCTTGGAGCACTTCTTCCCGATGGCATTTTTAAAAGTCTTGTGGTTGATGGAATAATAGGGGGAGTCGGTAGTGTTATCATATTTTTACCAAATATCATGCTTCTCTTTTTGATGATATCCCTATTTGAAGATACGGGATACATGGCAAGAGCCGCTTTTGTTATGGACAGGATAATGCATCTTATCGGACTGCATGGAAAATCCTTTATTCCTATGATAATGGGATTTGGATGTAATGTTCCTGCTATTATGGCTACTAGAAC
>JALVMZ010000155.1:751-1890 GCA_027032655.1 Desulfobacteraceae bacterium | reverse complement strand
TTTGTTGCCCTTAGCGGGGGAATGCTGGGTGAATGGCTCCAAAGGGCATGGGTGCTTGTGGGAGTTGCTTCAGTGCTTGTCCTGTTTGGACTTTCCTCATTAGGATTGTGGGAGATAAGAGTTCCAGCAGGTATTCTCTCTTTTTTTTCAAAGGACTATGGGGGTTATGGTGGAACAATTTTTATGGGACTTACCCTTGGAGTGGTATCTGCCCCATGTATAGGGCCTTTTGTCCTGGGATTGCTCACTTATGTGGGAACACTTGGAGATCCTTTAATCGGATTTCTATTCTTTTTTGTTCTGAGCCTGGGGATGGGAATTCCCCTTGCCATTATAGGCATATTTTCAGGTCTGATGGATAAGATGCCCTTATCAGGTGAGTGGATGGTGTGGATCAGAAGGCTTATGGGGTGGGTTTTAATAATAATGGCAGCCCATATTATATCTCCCATCCTGCCTTTAAAGGGAGGGAAATGGGTTCCCGTTGCCGTGGCTTGTATCATAGCAGGTCTTCACCTTGGATGGATAGATAAGAGTGGTAATACAATCAGGTCTTTTCTTATCTTCAAGAGGGTTTTTTCAATAGCCGTTTTTATTGCTGGAGTATCTTTTATTGTAGCTGAATTTTATGGTTTTCAATCAAGGATGGAGTGGATTCCCTATGAAGACAGAATCCTGGAGCAGGCAATATCAAATGGAAAGCCAGTTTTACTTGATTTCTATGCTGATTGGTGTACCCCCTGTGTTGCCCTTGAAAAAGAGCTTTTCCAGGCCAGGGATGTGATTAATTCCATGAAAGGGATTCTGCCCCTCAGGGTGGATTTGACAGCAAGAAGACCTGACCAGCATAAAATTACCAAAAGGTTTAATGTAAAGGGTGTTCCAACCATAATTTTTATTGGGCCTGATGGGAAGGAGATTAAGGATTTGAGAATTACCTCTTATGTGGATAAGAGTCTTTTTTTAAAAAGACTCGGCATATTAAAAGATAAACTCATCCAGAATCAGGCCAAATAACCATAATCATGCAATTATGTTGATCTTCACATTTTTACCAGCCATTATTAAAAAATTTGGCTCTTCTTCAAATAAGTTGATAGAAAATATCATTAACTATTGGAAATTATTATCATTATGAT
>JALVMZ010000155.1:0-741 GCA_027032655.1 Desulfobacteraceae bacterium | reverse complement strand
CATTATGATTGAACATAATTAATGGATTATATAGAAAAAATCAGGCGGATGGTATCGTCCTTTCGCTTCCGTTCGCTCCGCCATCCATGGCTCCGAGAACTTCCGATCAGGCACCAAACTTAATAACCGGCGGTTACTTTTATAATTATGGTGTTTGCATGAAGTGCTTAATATTAATGATAAAGAATTGTTCTAAAAGTTTGGTGCCTGATAAAGCCGCTCAAGGAAGATACCATCCACCTGATAGGCTATCCGGGTCTTTGTTGTAGCGAATGGCGGGATGGGAGGCTTCTGAGCGGAAACAAAGACCTGGGTAGCCTCTATAAAATTTAACTTAATGATCAACTAATCTGGAGAATATCCAAAAATTTTTAAAGTTATTCTGTCAGGCATCCGATAGAGAAAGAAACTCAGATAATTTTAAATACAAGGAGGTTAAAGATGAAGGGAGGATGGAGATTATTTATTGTTATTGTCATGGTATTTGTATTTACGGGCCTTTCAGTTGCCATGGAGAAGGCAACAAAAGAAGAAGTTGTTCAAAAATGCAAACAGGCCGCTGAACTTTATAAAACTCAGGGTAAAGATGCCGCAATAAAGGCCGTTGGAGACAAGCAGGGTCAATTTGTGTGGAAAGATACCTATGTGTTCGCCATAGATATTGATAAAAAGACCGTGATTGCTCATCCAATTAAACCTGCCCTTGTTGGTAAGAACCTCATTGGTATTAAAGATATAAAT
>JALVMZ010000154.1 GCA_027032655.1 Desulfobacteraceae bacterium | reverse complement strand
GCCTATCAGGTGGATGGTATCTTCCTTGAGCGGCTTTATTTTTTTCTGATACATGGATGTAAATCAGAAAAAAATCAGCAGTGAGCGGAGCCATGGACGGCGGAGCGAACGGAAGCGAAAGGACGATACCATCCGCCTGATTTCTTCTATATATTCCTTTTATAATTATATCCAACAATAATAATCATAATTTCCATAAGTTGGTATATTTCCTATCAATTAATCTGGGGAAGAATATAGAAACTTAACTTACATTCATTATAGATTGATCTTAATATACATTACCTATACAGCATAAAAATGTGGCGGGTTTAACACCTACATTACGCATACCATGTGTCTCCATACTTGGAACAAACACATAATCTCCAGGACCTACAATCTTTGTTTCCACCACCTCTTCGGTATCAAAGTCAAACTTCCAGCATTCAAACTTTCCACTTAAAATAAACATGGTCTAGTGGTAGAAATGATTATGTATTGGAATCTCTCCTCCAGGTTGAATAGTAAAATATCGAAGTCCATATTCGGGATACCCATGACCATCATCTCCTTGCCTTGAAAGCCATCGGACACTTGTGCCAATAACCTTTCGCATCTGTCCCCTGAACGGGAATTCCTCGATTTTTACATCCTCGCAATCCTTAAAATTCTTCACTTCCATGAGATTATCCTCCTTATATAAGATTTATATTTTACAGTAATAATTACATTAAATCCTCATCATCATTTTTTATTCTATTAATATCAGGGCAGGCAGAGGATTCATTTTTTTAACAATTGACACGGATTATTAAATCAGATAAACTAAAAAATTGGTAGAATTAATTAGGCATAAACATATTAATAAATAATACTATTAATAACCTTAAAAAATGGAGGGGAAAAATGAAAAGTAAAGCAGGAAGGGGTTATTGGCTTTTGATTTCTATATTATCAGTCTCTCTTATCTTAGGGTTTTCAGCAATCGGGTATGCACGGAATATCAAAGTAGGCATCATTGATTGTTACAGCGGACCTCCAGCTGTTTACGCCAAAGATGCATTAAATGGATTTAAACTGGCATTAAAGGAAATCAACAAGCAGGGTGTATTGGGGAAAAAGATAGAGTTCACCACAAGGGATACCAAATTCAAGGTGGATATTGCCCTTAATATGGCAAAGGAACTGGTAATGAGGGAGAATGTGGATATCCTGGTGGGAACCATAAATAGTGGTGCTGCACTTGCTGTATCCGAGGCAGTGGCAAAGAAGGAAAAGGTTCCATTCATGGTATGGATATCAAAAAGTGAAAGGATAACAGGAGAAAAGGGACATAGATATGTATTTTCTACTGGAGAAAATACTGCAATGGCAGGTAAGGCAGGAGCTGTCGCACTTTCAAAAAAGCCATTCATTAAATACTGGATTGCAGGTGATGATTATGAATATGGCCATGCAATAGCAAACGCAGCATGGAAAAATCTCAAAAAATTAAAACCAGAGGTAAAACTCATTGGAAAATCCTGGTGGAAGCCAGGAGAGCCGGATCTGGTCCCTTACATTACATCAATTCTTGCTGCCAAGCCTGATGCAGTTATATTCTGCACAGGTGGAAGAAGCATGACAAACATCATGAAGGCAATAAAATCAACGGGAATGGCCAAAAAGGTTCCCATCTGGATACATACAGCCACTGATCATGCAGTGCTAAAGCCCCTTGGCGCAGAGGCACCTGAAGGAGTCATGGGAACAATGGATTACCATTTCTATTATCCTGACACCCCCGCCAATCGCACATTTGTTGAGGCATTTAAGAAGGCATACGGCAGTCCTCCTGGCTTTCCAGCATTCCATGGATATATCACTGCCAAGTTTATTGCTGCTGCTTACAGGAAAGCAGGAAAGGTGGACAAGGAGAAATTCATTGATGCCCTTGAAGGCATGAAGATTGACAGCCCCGTTGGCAGGATTGAAATGAGAAAATGTGACCATCAGGTGGTATTGCCCATGTTCCTTGGCGTTACAAAGATGTCCCCTAAATATGGCTTTGTTATTTCATCCAATATCGTAACATTAAAGGGAAGCGAGGTAATGCCCACATGTGAAGAGATAATGAAAGCAAGGGCCAAGAAATAATCCTTGTCCGGGGATCCATAATGTATCACTTTTTTATAACAAAAGATGAATAGATAAAATCATGCCCCGCATTTTGCGGGGCATGGTCTATCTTAGAGGGGAATCGCATGTTCGACATCTCTTCCATTGCCTCTCAATTTATGGTGGGACTCAGCAGATCAATGATTCTATTTATTGTATCTGCAGGGCTCAGTTTTGTTCTGGGAGTGCTCAGGGTTCCCAATATTGCACATGGTTCCTTATACATGATAGGGGCATTCTCAGCATTCAGCATATCAAAATGGGTGGGAGGGGGTTCTACTGGTTTCTGGATAGCACTTGTTCTGGCACCCCTCGTAACTGCCCTTGTGAGTCTTATAGCAGAGAGGGCTCTTTTCTGTCATCTATATGATAGGGAGCATCTCATGCTACTTCTTTTTACCTTTGCCCTTATGCTTATCCTTGGCGATCTTGTGAAGATGATCTGGGGGGCAGAATATCGCTCTATTATGGCACCCGAGTCCCTTAAGGGTTCAATTAATATATTTGGAGCATCTGTTCCAAAATATAATCTCTTTTTACTTTTAATAGGTCCTATTGTGGCAATAGGATTGTGGCTGTTTACAAACAAGACAAAGATAGGCAAGATTGCAAGGGCTGCAGCAGTTGATCGTGATATGGTGGATGCCCTTGGTATAAATGTAAGCTGGGTATTTGCCATTGCATTTGTGATTGGTTGCTTTCTCGCAGGACTGGGTGGGGCACTTGTTGCGCCCACTGTGAGCATAACACTCGGTATGGACCATGACATTATAATTGAGGCTTTTCTTATTGTCACTATTGGGGGGCTTGGCAATATGTGGGGTGCTATGGTGGGTTCACTTATCTTTGGAGTTACGCAGGCACTTGGCGTTCTGTTCTGGCCACAATTTGCAATAGTATTCCCCTATCTTGCAGTGGTAGCGGTGCTTCTTTGGAAACCAACAGGATTGCTTAAATCAGTATGGTAAAGAATTTTGCGGAGTTTATATATGGCACCAGCTGGACTGAACAGTAAGAAGATAAGAATTTCAGTTATTCTTCTCATTGTTATACTTTTTATTTTACCTTTATTCCTCCCCAGGTTTTACACTTACATCCTGGCAGTTATATATGTTACATCCCTGCTTGCAATGAGTCTTAACCTGGTGGTGGGTCATGGGGGCATGTTTCAATTTCACCATGGCGTGTTCTATGGAGTTGGTGCTTATAGCGCAGGTCTTATCCTTTCAAAAACATCCCTATCCCCCTGGATTGCATTCGTGGCTGGTCCCATCTGTTCAGCAATTGTGGGTTTTTTAATTGGATGGTTCTGTGTGAGACTCTCCCAGCTCTATTTTGGTATGCTTCAGATATCTCTTGGCTCCCTTATCTGGGCAATTGCATTTAGGTGGTACAGCCTTACAGGTGGGGACGATGGGATACATGGAATACCTATTCCTGATATCATCGGCTCAATCAGAAGCTCCTATTATTTTATTCTAATTGTTTATCTCATCTGCATATATATTATGTTCAAACTTTTAAGGTCGCCCTTTGGAAACACACTACATGCAATTCGAGATAATCCCCAAAGGTCCCAGGCAGTGGGTATAAATGTAAGAAACCACCAGTTAGTTGCCATTGTAATAGCATCCCTATTTGCTGGAATTGCGGGTGTCCTGTTTGTGGTTCTTGAAAGATCCGTCTTTCCTGACCTGCTCTTCTGGATACTATCCCTTGAGATTTTTATAATGTGTCTGCTTGGTGGGTGGTTTACCTTCATCGGACCTGTTATTGGAGCAGGTATCATGGTATCCCTCAGGACATTTGTGGGTGTTTATACGGAGTATTGGACTTTAATCCTTGGCATTATCCTTATACTTCTCATCTTCTTTTTACCTGAAGGGATAATGGGATATATACTTGAAAAGATAAATAGGTCCAAAGCTGTTTCAAAGGAGAAGATTTTAAATGCTCAGGGTTGATAAGGTATATAAGAGTTTTGGAGACTTTGGAGCAGTGAATGGAGTCGAGTTAAATGTCGAAAAGGGGCAGATTGTTGCTGTTATAGGGCCCAATGGGGCTGGGAAAACCACACTGTTTAATCTCATAACCGGTATTTTAAAAACAGATAAAGGCCGTATCACATTTAATGGAGAAGATATAACAAATCTCCCCCCACACAAGATATGCAAAAAAGGGATTGCAAGGTCATTTCAGATTGCCAATATATTTCACAGGGCAGATGTGTTTACAAATGTCCAGGTTGCTGTTCTATCAAGGCAGAACAGGACTTATACTTTTTTTAAATCAGCAGATAAGATGGCCATTGAAGAGACATGGCAGATTCTTGATGCAGTTGGGCTGAGTGATAAGGCAAACCATATTGCAGGTTCTCTATCCCACGGAGACCAGAGAATACTGGAGATTGCCATTGCACTTGGTAACGAACCAGAGCTATTAATACTGGATGAGCCAACTGCAGGAATGTCTCCTGATGAAACCAAAAGGACCATGTCCCTGATTCAGAGCCTTGGTGAGACAAGGGGATTGACCATTCTCTTTTGTGAGCATGACATGGATGTGGTGTTTAATGTTGCTGAGAGCATTATGGTTATGCATCATGGTGAAACCCTGATTCAGGCTTCGCCAGAGGAGGTAAGGAAAGACAAACGGGTTCAGGATGCATATCTGGGAGGTGAGTAATGCTTGAGGTGATGAATCTACACACATATTACGGTCTGAGCCATATACTCTTTGATGTATCATTAAAGGTGGATCAGGGACATGTAGTGTGCCTTCTGGGACGAAATGGGGCGGGTAAGACCACAACCCTTAAAAGCATCATGGGACTTGCACCACCAGCAAAAGGGAAAATCATCTTCAAAGGGGAAGATGTAACAGGGCTCCCCCCATACAGGCTGGCCAGAAAAGGCATAGGATATGTGCCTGATGATAGGAGAATATTTGCAGATCTAACAGTAAGAGAAAACCTTGAAATAGCAATGAAAAGCACTGAAGGAAAAAGGATATGGGATTTCGAAAAGGTCTATGAGCTCTTCCCCTCACTCAAAAAATTTGACAAAAGAAAAGGAGGACTCCTTAGCGGGGGTGAGCAGAAGATGCTGGCAATAGGGAGGGCCTTAATGGGAAATCCCGACTTTCTCCTCCTGGATGAACCCACAGAGGGTCTTGCCCCTCTTCTCGTGATGGAATTTAGGGATCGCATCAACACCCTGAAAGGAACAGGACTTACAGTTTTACTTGCAGAGCAGAATGTGAAGTTTACATTAAGTTTAAGCGATTATGGATACATAATTGAAAATGGAGTAATATGTTATAAAGGAAGCGTTGATGAGTTGAAAGAAAATGATGAAGTAAGAAAAAAGTGTGGAATATAGGGGGGACGGCCATGAATGAAAAGGAACTTTTTAACACCCCCAAGGCAGGTATAACAGGGGGGCCATATTCCCAGGCGGTGATTCACAATGGCCTCATCTATGTATCCGGCCAGATAGCCTTTGACCCTAAAACCAATAAATTCAAATCAGGAACCATTGAAGAGGAGACAGTGCTTGCACTTGAAAACTTAAAGACAATTTTAGAGGAAGCAGGCTCTTCTATTGATAAGGTATTAAAGGTTACTGTTTTCCTTGCTGATATAAAGGACTATAGTGTATTTAATGAGATATACAGGAGATACTTCTCTGATTCACTTCCTGCAAGGGTATGTGTTCAGGCAGGAGCGCTTCCTGCAGGTGCAAAAGTTGAAATAGATGCAATTGCATATATGAGGTAAGTTTATGGGATTTTTTACTCAGGATGAACTGGTTGTTAAAAGGCCTGTTGACGGGGTTGAATTGAAGGCCCTATCAGGTGAGAGGATGACCATGGCTAT
>JALVMZ010000153.1 GCA_027032655.1 Desulfobacteraceae bacterium | reverse complement strand
GTGGATGTGCTTGTGCTGAGATTCCCTCCAGCCATCAGGAAAGTCCTGAACATTCTAAATGCCAGTATCTGCTTTGTGTTTTTCTCCTTTGTTGCATGGCAGATTTCCAGGTATGCCACAACATTAATGAAAACAGGAGAGGTCTCTGAGACCCTGAGGATAATATACTATCCCTTTACCTATGCAGTGGCAGGAGGGACAGGTCTTCTTGCCCTGATTTTCATAAAAGAGATTCTTACAGAAATTTTATCTGAGAGGGAGAAAAAGTGACTCCAACAGTTCTTGGAATAATCGGGATTTTAGCTCTAATATTTGTGCTCTTCTTTCTGGGGATGCCTGTTGGTTTTGCAATGGGTGTGGTAGGGTTTTTTGGATTCTGGTATGCGGTATCTTTCGATGCAGCCATTACCATGGTGGGAAATGACATATGGAGCACCTTCTCAAGTTACGGGCTTACAGTGGTCCCCCTCTTTGTGCTGATGGGATACCTTGCCTTCAACTCAGGAATAGCAGAGAGGCTTTATTCCTTTGCATATAAATGGTTCGGACACTGGAGGGGTGGCCTTGCCATTGCCACCATAGGTGCAGATGAACTGTTCGCAGCAATATGTGGCTCAAATACGGCCACAGCAGCCACAATGGCAACCGTTGCCCTACCCCAGATGAAAAAATATAATTACAGCACCATACTGAGCAGTGGAACAGTGGCAACAGGAGGAACCCTTGGAACTGTTATGCCACCAAGTGTGGTGCTCATAATAATCGGGCTCCAAACAGAGCAATCCATAGTCAAACTGTTTCTCGGTGGAATACTGCCTGCTATAGTGCTGGGAATACTATTTGTGCTCACCATATCTGTCATGTGCAGGATCAGGCCTGATATCGGCCCTGCAGGCCCAAAGACATCACTTAAAGAGAAAATAAAGGCACTAAATGGAATAATAGAGGCGGTTATCATATTTGTGCTTGTCATGGGTGGACTCTATATGGGATGGTTTACCCCCACAGAGGCAGGTGCAGTGGGTGTCTTTTTTACTCTGTGTGTAACTGTCCCCTTTGGGCGATTGAAACTAAAAGGAATCATAGCTTCCATTATTGATACACTTAAGATATCTTCAATGGTATTCTTTCTTGTAACAGGGGCCATAATATTTGGTAGATTCCTGGCTGTTACCAGACTCCCTTATGCGATTGCAGAGTTTGCATCAGGACTTCCTGTTTCCCGATATGTAATCCTTGCCTTTATTCTTATCATATATTTAATTGGTGGCTGTTTTGTGGATTCCCTTGGATTCCTGGTTTTAACCATACCCATTTTCTTTCCCCTTGGTGTTGCACTCGGGTTTGATCCCATCTGGTTTTCCATAATCCTAACCATGGTTACAACAATGGGGGCAATAACTCCTCCAGTGGGAGTAAATATATATGTTGTTAAGGCCCTTGCGCCGGATATAGAGCTTGCAACCATATTTAAAAGCATAAGCTTTTTCTTAATGGCATGCATACTGTCAATAATAATACTAATAATCTTCCCGGACATAGTGCTTATAATACCCAATATGGCTCGTTAAAGGAGGAATATAATAATGGAAAAGAATTTTATGCCTGATATCAAAACAATGGACGAAATTTATGAAATCCAGCTTCAGGGTCTTAAATGGACTGTGAAGCATGCATACAATGGCTCTCCTTTTTACAAAAAGAGGCTTGATGACGCAGGTATCTCTCCTGATGATATCAGGTCCCTGGATGATCTCCAGAAACTTCCCTTTACCACTGCTGATGACCTGAGGGAAGGATACCCTTTTCCACTTCTGTCAGTTCCCATTGAAGATGTGGTCAGAATACATGCCTCATCAGGGACCACTGGAAAGAGAAAGGTCCTCTGTTATACAAAAAAGGATATTCAGGACTGGACCCATTTCTTTGCCAGGTGCTATCAGATGGCGGGTTTGACCCGGGCGGATCGTGTTCAGATTGCTGTGGGCTATGGTGTATGGACAGCAGGGGTGGGATTTCAACTGGCATGTGAGGAATTCGGTGCAATGGCCATCCCATCCGGTCCCGGTAATCTGGATATGCAGTGCCAGTTCCTGGAAGACTTTAAAACAACGGTGATGTGCTGCACCGCATCAATGGGGCTTCTTATGGCAGAAGAGGTCAATCGTAGGGGGCTGAGAGAAAGAATAAATCTCAAAAAGATGATATTTGGCTCAGAAAGATCCAGTGATGCAATGAGAAGAAGGATAAAAGAGCTTTTGGGACTTGAGCATATGTTTGATATCCCTGGAATGACAGAACTATACGGTCCCGGCACAGGACTTGACTGTATTTATCACGAAGGAATCCACTACTGGGCGGATTACTACATTCTTGAAATAATAGACCCCGACACATTAAAGCCTGTGCCTGAAGGAGAAACAGGAGAGATGGTGGTAACCACGCTGAAAAAAGAGGCAGCTCCTCTTATAAGATACCGCACAAGGGACCTTACCCGTCTTATTCCCGGCGAGTGTAAATGTGGCTCTATTTTTCCAAGACATGATAGAATCCTTGGAAGATCAGATGATATGATTATCTTCAGGGCAGTGAATATCTATCCAGGACAGATTGACCATGTCCTTTCATCAATAGATGGTATTGGAAGTGAATATCAGATACATCTTGAGAGGGGAAAGGATGGAAGGGACTATATGACCCTTAAAGTTGAAAGGGAGCAAGGACTTGATTCATCTTCAGATGAAGCTCTTAAAAAGAGGATAGCTGAGGAGATAAAGAAGCAGATTATGGTGAGTGCAAATGTGGAGATAGTTGACTATGGCACACTTCCCAGGTCTGAGAGAAAGAGCAAGAGGGTATTTGATCATAGGGAACAATAATTCCATAAAGATTATGTTAGGTTTTATTTAAACAGAGAATATTATGAAAAGATGCGAAAAAAGGATAAAAAATTTACAGGATAGGATAAAGGAGCTGGCATTATCGGCTGCAGTTTTGTTCTATTCCCGTGATGTGTTCTATTATACCGGCACGGCTCAGCCATCTTATCTTGTGATTCTCCCTGAGGATTATTTTCTTTTTGTCAGAAGCGGATTTGAATTTGCGGTAAATGAAGCATTTATCCCAAAAGAAAAAATAATAGAAGAACGCAGGTTAGAAAATATTTTTAAGACTGTATTTTCAAATTTTGATAGTAAACAGAAGGTTGGAACTGAATTAGATATTCTACCAGCAAATCAATTTTCTCAATGGAAGAGGATTTTTTCTGGCTATGAATTTATGAACTTATCCCCTGTAATATTAGAACAGAGGAAAAGGAAGGATCCCTCAGAAATTAAAAATATCAGGAAGGCTTGCCAATCGATTGACGCTGGACACAAAGCGGTCTTGTCCACTTTAAAAGAGGGGATTACAGAGCTTGAACTTGCTGCTGCGGTTGAAAATGCTCATAGATTATCAGGGCATGAAGGGATCTTTTTCATCCGACAACCTGATTTTTTTATGAGTAGAGGCCCTATTTCATCAGGTCCAAATCTTTTCAAAATTAGCGGAGTAGTCTATACAATAACAGGTATTGGCTTGAGCCCCTCAGTTCCAGCAGGCCCTTCCAGAAGAGTAATTTCAAAGGGAGATGTAGTTATTGTTGACATCCCTACACTGGTAGATGGCTACCACGCTGATCAGACAAGGACTTATATTTTGGGCAAGGCCAATGAAAAGATTAAAACCTTGCATATCCAATTAAAGGAGATCGCTGATTACCTCATTCAAAATATTAAACCAGGATTGAAATGTAATGAAATTTATAAAATGGCAATAGAAAAGGCAAAAGAGCTCGAGATTACTGAAGCTTTTTTAAATTTCAGTAAAGGAAGAACTGGCAGAATGATTGGGCATGGCATAGGATTAGAATTAAATGAGCCGCCTATTCTCTCTGAATACGATGACTCTGAAGTTTCTGATGGTTATGTAATTGCTTTAGATATGCACATGATGGACGAGAATGCTGGCGTTGTTAAATTGGAAGATATGATCTTGATCGCTGATAAAGGAAATGAAATACTGACAAAAAGCCCAAGGGATCTTTTTGAGCTATAGGTGATTTTTTATAGAAGAGGCCTAACAAGCCGCTCCACCTGACTGCTATTCCGCTGCGCTCCATAGCTGGAGGTGAGCTTTGTCGTTAGGCCAACTGAAAATGATAGCGATGAAATGATAAAATGGAAATTAACAACATAATTGAGGCTATACGCAATAAGCGGATACGAATTACAGATCATGCAGATGAAGAGGCTGAAACCGATAAATTGACATTTGATGAGATATATTTTTCTGTTTTTAATGGAGAAATAATAGAGGAGTATCCAGATGATAAGCCCTATCCAAGTTGTCTGATTTATGGTGAAACATTCAGTGGTGAACCTGTTCATAGCGTGTGGGCATTTAATGAACTGACCCAATGGGCTGTGCTAATTACAGTATACCGCCCAGATCCAAATAAATGGATAAAATGGAGAAAAAGGAGAAAAAGATTATGAAACCGTTTGAAAAATGCCCAATTTGTGGCGGTGATCTCGAGCAAAAGGAAGTGGAAAAACTCCTACATGGAGGAAAACACACAGCTATTATCCGAGTTCAAGCTGAAGTTTGTTTGCATTGTGGAGAACGACTTTATGCGGAAGATACAGTGAGGTATTTTGAACAAATTCGAAATAAGTTAAGTCGACAAGAAATTTCTGATTTTCGTCCTGTAGGGCAATTTTTTGAGGTAATTATTAAAGAGTCTAACAAATCATTGGAGCGGACGTGAAAAACGCTGGCGCGTTTTCACGCCGCTTAATTCTGCTGGAGGATTACATGCTTAGATACAGATATTTTCAACCAGAGACATTAAAAGATGCCTTTAATTTAATGGAAAAATTAAACGATAATGCAAGATATATTGCAGGTGGAACTGATATCTTGGTTGGAATAAAAAAGAGGGCTGTAAAAACTGATGCCTTGATTTCCCTCAGGCACATTGATGAGTTAAGGGGGATTCAACTGGATAATGGTATCAGTATAGGGAGTATGACAGTATTCAGGGAAATTGAGGCACAGCAGCCCATTGCTCAAAATTTTCCTGCCCTCTGGGATGCGGTAACACTACTTGCAAATCCACAGGTAAGAAATGTCGCCACTATTGGCGGAAATATATGTAATGCCGCACCTTCTGCAGACAGTGCTCCACCACTCATTGTGCTTGGTGCCAGTGTTACGATTGAGGGGCCAGGAGGTAGCAGGAGCATCCCAATTGAGGAATTCTTCATTGGACCAGGGAAGACAAAACTCAATTCCTATGAGGTGCTGACAAAGATACATATCCCTCCCATGGATGAGGATATGGGCTGTGCATTCCTTAAAATGGGAAGACTTGCTCAGGATATAGCAATAGTAAATGCATCCGCACTTGTTAAGATGGAAGGTGATGTTTGCAGAAAATGCAGGCTTGCAGTGGGTGCTGTTGCCCCCGTTCCCTTGAGATTGAGGAAGGTGGAGCAATTAATTGAAGGACAGAGAGTAACAGATGATCTGCTAAACGAAATTTCTCAAATGACTGAGAGAGAAATAAGTCCAATAACAGATGTTAGAGCCACTGAAGAATACAGACGCACAGTTTCAGGTGTTCTCATAAAGAGGGCGATTAAAGAGGCCATAAAAGAGGCAAAGGGTGAAAAAAGAAAGAGAAGACCCTATTTTGGCAGTTTTCATTCCTTAAATGAGAACTCCATTTATGGAGGTAATATAAAGATAGACAATGGCGACCCTTTTAGGAGAACGGTTCACTTTAAATTGAATGGGGATGAGGTTCATTGTGAAGTCCAATCCCATAAGATGCTCCTCCATGTGCTCAGAGACAATTTTCATCTTACAGGCACAAAAGAGGGCTGTGGAGAGGGAGAGTGTGGTGCATGCACCGTGCTTGTAAATGGTGTATCTGTTAATTCATGTCTCTATCCTGCCTTTGAGCTTGATGGGAAGAGCGTAA
>JALVMZ010000152.1 GCA_027032655.1 Desulfobacteraceae bacterium | reverse complement strand
GGGCCTCAGTATGGTAAAGAAAAAGACAACACTTGATACCCATACTCTCTCTATTCCTGCATCCTATGAAATTGACCTGTGGGGTAGGCTTTCAAGGGCAGAGGAATCAGCAAGGGCCAATCTCCTTGAAGCTGAGGAGAATAAAAAGACAATCATGCAGAGTGTTATTTCAGAGGCAATCTCACTTTACCTCAGGATAAAGGCCCTTATAAAAAAGATAGATATAAAGAAAAGGAGCATTGAAGATTACAAAAGGAGCCTTGAGCTGGTGGATATGAGATACAGGCTGGGACTCTCCAACATCCTTGATCTTAAACAGGCAAAAAGGGCTCTTTTATCAGCCCAGGCAGAATTGCCAACCTTAAGGGAGGAGCTATCCGTTGTTCAATATCAGTTAAGCATTTTGCTGGGAAGATATCCTGAATCAATTATGCCTCCTGGAGATACAGATAATTACTTTTGTAAACTGCCACCAATACCACCCGGGATACCATCTGATCTGCTCCATATGAGGCCAGATATAAGGGCTGTAGAGGCAAGGATAATGTCGGCCAATGCAAAGATAGGGGTTGCTCTGGCCTCCAGATTCCCCAGGATTACCCTTACAGGTAGTTTTGGATATGCAAGTGAGGAACTTAACGGACTCTTAAGGCCTGAAAGCGAGCTATGGAAACTTGCAATGGGAATTATTCATCCTCTACTTGATTTTGGAAGACTCAAGGCGGAACAGAGGGCAGCTGAATCCCGTTACAGACAGCAGATTATCTCCTATGCAAAAACAGTACTCAGGGCATTTCAGGAGGTGGAATCAGCACTTGTTAAAAGAAAGGAGCTTCTTGAAGCAAGGCAGAGGATTATTTCGCTTTTAAATGAAGCAAAGGAGACCCAGGAGATTGCACAGAACCGGTACCTGAAGGGGCTTACCAGTTACCTGAATGTCCTTGAGGCCCAGCAAAAGAGATATTCTGCTGAACAGAGATTAATAGATATTGAGTATCAGTTATTGAGCAACAGAGTGACCCTCCACAGGGTGCTGGGAGGGGAATGGCCCTGCTATGGAAACAATAAAATGGCAATAAAAGGTACGGAGGCAACTTGGAAATGAACCCAATAGTTAAAAAGGCCCTTTATATAGTGGTCTGCATTTTCATACTACTTGGTGGTGCGATTGGAGCGAAGAAGATAATTGAAAGTAAAAAAGAGATTAAAAGAAGAGCAAGACCAAAGCCGCTTCCTCCTGCCATATTTAGTATAGCAAAACCATGGGTTAAGGGTATCACAGTATATGGTGATGGCACTGTAAGACCCTATAAAAAGATAAACATGGTGCCACAGGTAAGCGGCAAGGTGATATATGTGGCACCGTCTTTTATTAATGGGGGGAGATTCAAGAAGGGGGATGCGCTTATAAAAATAGACCCTGTGGATTACGAGATTGCCCTTGTGCTTGCAGAGGCAAAGGTGAAAGAGGCGGAGAGCAACCTTGCCCTTGCCACCGAGGAGTCTCGGGCGGCAAGAGATGAGTGGAATATGATACACGGGAGAGGCTCCAGTAAAAAACAGAAGCCTTCTCCTCTTGTTTTAAAGATACCGCAGCTAAATGCATCAAAGGCAGTCCTTGAAGCATCAAAGGCGGAGCTGAAGAAGGCCAGATTAAACCTTCAAAGAACAACCCTTTATGCCCCCTTTGATGGCATTGTAATGAATGAAGATGTGGATGTGGGTCAGTATGTTATTGCAGGACAGGCACTTGGGACAATCTTTTCCACTGAAGCAGTAGAAATTATTGTCCCTGTTGAGATGCGGGACATTCCACTGATTGATATACCTGGTTTTACAGTCCGGGAAAGTAATGGTTCGCGGGCTTATATAAGTGCAAGAATAGGCATTAGGGATTATAC
>JALVMZ010000151.1 GCA_027032655.1 Desulfobacteraceae bacterium | reverse complement strand
AAGGTGACGGCTCAAACAGAGAGTTTTACAGAATAAGACATGGAAAAAGATCATTTATACTTATGATCAACCATCCTGTTAATACCTTACTTGAAAGGGAAAACATATCCTATCTTAAGATAGGCAAACACTTAAGAGAAAAAGGGCTCCCAATACCTGAAATTATGGATTTTGAACTCAAAAACGGCTGGTTTATTCTGGAGGATCTGGGAGATATACATCTTCAGGACATACCACCATCGAAGAGAAGGGATTCGCTTTATGAAAAGGTGATTGAATTACTCCTATCAATGCAATTAAAAGGAGCTGAAGGTTTTAAAGAAGAGTGGTGTTATCAGACAAAATTATATAACAGGTATATGATGTTAAAATATGAGGCAGAGTATTTTCTCAATGAATTTGTGATAAACTTTGCTCACCTAAACCCCGAAAAAGAATCCCTTTTAAAGGCTTTTAATTACATATCAGAGATGGCAGGCATTGGAGATAATAGATTTTTCATGCACAGGGACTTTCAGTCAAAGAATATCATGCTAAAAGGAGGCAAAAGGCCTTTTATTATCGACTGGCAGGGCGGGAGATTTGGGCCCCTTGGTTATGACCTGGCCTCCCTCATTATTGACCCATATGTGAATTTAAGCGAATCTGAAAAAAACAGGTCGTATGATATTTACCTTGAATTTATGAAAATCAGATGCCCCCAATTTATTTCCGGATTTAAAAGATCATATCCCTACCTGGCAATTCAGAGGAATATGCAGATACTGGGAGCATTCTCATATCTTGGACTTAAAAAAGGAAAAAGAGAGTTTCTAAAATATATATCTCCTGCTGTGGAATCTCTTAAACAACTCATTGAAGAGATTAATGACCCTGAACTGATACCCATCAACTCCACAGTTATTCAGGCCCAGGAGATTATCTCACGGTGCTCATGCCAGAACCAATAGCTCTTTCCCTCATTTCGGTTGATGGCTTTATAAACCTTATCCTTCCTTTAATGACAGGAGAGATGGGTCTTCCCAGGTGCTCTATATACTGGATGAGCACATCCCTCTGGAAGGCTGATGTATCATATTTCCTCCTGGCATTCAGGAACTCAATATATCCATCGCCCCCTTTGGCAAGATATGAGTTGGTTGCTATACGATATTCTCTGAGAGGATTTATTGGTCTTCCCCCAATTATTATCCTCTCACATCTGCCTGTTTTTCCGTTAACTATAATTTCCACCCCATCTGATACCTGGGGGAAGCCCCCGCCTTCTCCAGATTCAATCAAACGACTGAGCAGGGATTTTAACTGATAACCTTTTATGTTTAACACCACTACTGTGTTGTCAAATGGTATAACTTCATGAATAATTCTCTTTGTGATATTGCCTCTGGGTATATCCGCCCTTATCCCTCCGCCATTATTGATGGCAAAATCCACATGGTGCACTTCCTTTGTAAACCAGAGCATGGAATCGGCCACCAGATCACCAATGGCGGTCTCATGACTCCGCGAGCCCTTCATAAAAAAATTCTTAAGTGCCCTTCCTATTACTCTGTTAAGGTCTCTGCCTGCCTTTTCAACATACTTATTTAATATGGAAAGAAGCTGTCTATCTTCAAGTATTGATGGCCCCCTGTATGATAGATTAATGGGGATGTTTCTGAATCTATATTTTATAATCCTCTTATCCCTTATCCAGAGGTCCAGTCTTCCAAGGATCAGACCCCACTTCCATGCCTGGACTATCAATGTTGGCTTCCTGGATCCGGATGCAGTCTCCACAATGGGTTTGTCAATCTTTGTATGGCTATGGCCATCCACTATCACATCAATACCTTTAACATATCGAGCGACCCTTCTTGACCCTTCATCTGGATTGTCGAATATCCCCAGGTGGGTGAGTGCAATAATAAGGTCAGCCTTTTGCCTTAATTGAGGGATTAGGTTTGATGCGGTTCTAACTTCATCTTCAAAAATCAGGTCCTTCACATGAGATGGATCCACCTTGAAAGGTGTCTCCTTGAGTGTAAGGCCAAAGATTGCCACTCTCAGACCTTTAATATCCTTTATTATATATGGTCTTGCAAGATATTCCCCCCCACCCTTATATCTTATGTTTGCCGATAGAAAAGGGAATCTGGCCCAGTTCATCTGCTCTTTTAACACATCAAGTGGATTGTCAAATTCATGATTCCCAATACACATGGCATCATATCCGATGTAATTGTATCCTTCTATGTCAGGCCTTGCTTTGAATATATCTGACTCTGGCATACCTGTATTGATATCACCTGCATCAAGAAGCATAACCCTGCTGTTTTTTTCTCTTATTTTTTTGATAACTGTTGCCCTTGCAGGGATACCCCCTGCCCATCTTACCTTTCCAAAACGGAACTTAACAGGATGTCCATGTGTATCATTGGTATGTAATATCACCAGATGAAAGGTCTCAGATGCTATGCCTCTGCTCACAAACAGAAATATGACCAGGAAACAAATCAGCAGACCCTGCCTTTTCATTAATACCTCCTTTTCTCTGAAGATGATTGATATGTCGAATTTCTATCAATAAGGATATATAGTATTATATCATCTTGGCATTCTGTATGGTGGAGGGGTCTTGTTTGCTTCAAGAATCCTTCTTACCCTTTCCTTTTCTGCACGCAATCTTTCTATCTCTTTCTGTAGTTCAGTTTTTCTCTCCGGTGAGGCGGATTCATATTCCTTTTCCATGGCATTAAGTTGCCTTTGAATATTATAGAGTTCTTTTGCTATCATACGAATTGACATATTTTAAATTCTCCGAGAAGAAGTGATTTATATTTTCACATCGTCAATCTGGGAAGGATCAAGCTCTTCTTTTGCATATTTCAAGAATATTTTTTCTTTTATAAAAATATCAAAAAGCAAAGGATCAATATGTTTCGTTGAAACCATCTTTTTTAATATTTGGATTGCTTCTGATAAAGTATTGCTCCTCTTATAAGGCCTATCTTTAGCAGTTAATGCCTCAAACACATCAGCAAGTGCTATAATCCTTGCCTGAAGAGGAAGCTCTTTATCCTTTAGCCCTTCAGGATATCCTGTGCCATTAACTCTTTCATGATGTTCTGCAGCATATATGGGGACATTCTTTATCTTTTTAGGAAAAGGAACACCTGATAACATCTTTCTGGTAATTTTTACATGGTCCATTATTATCTGTCTTTCTCTGGCAGTCAGTGTCCCTGCTCTAACTGTAAGGCATTCAAGTTCATCATCGGTCAATATGGGGGACTCCGTTCCGTTTATTTCAACTTTTAATTTTGAAATCTCTTTTATCCTTTCAATATCTGAATCCTTAAGGGGCTCGGTCTGGTTGTTTATCTTTTTAATAAATTCAAGATCATCCTGCAGTTTTTTAAATCTACCCTCAAACATCCTTTTTATCTGTTCCCTTTCCTTTTTATCATCAGTGGTGAGGAGTTTCTCAATCATTTCCCTTTCAATCTCCTCTTTTAAAAGAGAAAACTTTAACTCAATCAGCTCTATCCGGTCATGCAGTGTCTCAAGCCTTGTGGACTTATCCATTATATATGATGGGGTCACCACCTTTCCCACATCATGAAGCCATGCAGCTATTTCCAGCTCTCTCATCTTGTCCTTATCAAATGTGATATCCCCAAATTCACCATCTGTTATCTGATTTATCCTCTCAGCAATCAACATGGTAAGCTTTGCAACCCTTCTTATATGTCCAGCGGTGTAAGGGGATTTCTCATCAATGGTCTCTGCAAGAACCTTAATAAATGAATCAAAAAGTTCCTGATATCCTTTAATCAGACAATTATTGGTAAGTGCCACTGCCGCCTGAGATGCAAAGGCCTCAACAAGTCTTTGAGTCTCCTTTGAAAAAGGAATAACCATCTTCTTATTTCTTTCCATCGCATTTATTAATTGAAGAACACCTATTATGTCATCTTCATGGTTTCTCATGGGAACCACAAGCATTGATTTTGAGCGATATCCTGTCTTTTTATCAAATTGCCGTGTCCCTTCAAAATCAAATCCATCTGCATGATATACATCATTTATATTTACTATATTCCCGGTTATTGCCACATGGGCACTTACATGGGAGTGATTGGGCGAACCATCAGGCTTAAAAAGAGGGATAGGTGCCCATTCAATTTTATCCTGAGTTCCTCCCATTCTGATATTGAGTGAGTCATTCTGGACTATGGAAAAATGAAGGAACCTCTGATCTTCATCCATGAGATAACATGTCCCTGCATCGGCATTTGCCACCCTTCTTGCTTCCGTTAAAATTATTTCAAGTAGTCTCTTGATATCCCTTTCTGATGAAAGGGCAATTCCTGTTTGAATCATCGCCTCAATATTTCGTGAATTATCTATCATGTCTTAATCAGGTCATCCTTTTCTTTTTCTTTTAATCTCTTTTTAAATCTTTCAATCTCTCTTCTTAGTCTCTCAATCTCTTTCTTCAGCCTCGGGATCAACTCCTTTTTGAAGCGGCACTGGAGTTCTTCCTCAATCTCCTTCAACTCTTTTAAAAGCGCATTCAGCTCCTTTTTTAGCTCTTTATATTGTTTTTCATCTGATTGGGATACATATGTATTTGATTTTAAAGCAGAACCGGAATAGATAGGATATGTGGGAAAAAGGAAGAATAATAGACCTGATAATATTAAAATAATCAAGCTCTTTTTCATAATAATTTCCCACATAATTAATTTTGATATTTATACAAAAAATCTAATTAAGTCAAAATATAATTCTAAATGATGCACAAAAGTAAAATAAGAAAATAAAAAATATAACCCAAATAAGACCAGGACAACAGAGAAAGGATAGCGCCATATATTATTATACTATGAAGAGGAAAATATAATTCCCTGTAACATAAGCTAAAGATTGGAAAGGAAGAAATATGGAGACAATTAAGTTAATCTAAGGGATTGCTCATGAGAATACACTTCCTCAATGATTTTGTCAGCCCTGGAAACACATTATTCTTGTTTCCTCAGATTTTATCTGGATAACAGCCTGAAAAGATTTGACAAAAATTTAAAATAACATTTTAATATAAAAACATTTCTGAATATCTAATTAATTATTCTAAAGGTTATGCAAGTATATTTAGATTTTTATGGCTTAAATAAGCCCCCATTTTCAGTAACACCTGATCCAGAGTTTCTTTTCTTTTCTGATACCCACAAAGATGTGATTGACAGGATAATTTATGGAATAGATAACAGGATGGGTTTTATATTATTGACCGGTGAGATAGGGACAGGAAAGACCACCATCTGTAGAGCCATTCTTGACATATTAAATGACAAAGCGGAAACCGTATATATCATAAATCCATCATTAACCAGCACAGAATTGATATCCAGCATCCTGGATGACTTAAATATTCACCATCCTCCTGAGGCAACCAAGAAGGAACTAATAAGTCGTTTAAATAGATTTCTTTTAGCAGTTGCCCCCAAAAAACCGGTGGTAATCTTAATTGATGATGCCCAGACCATGCCAATTGAGGCCCTTGAGGATTTACGTTTATTGTCCAATTTAGAAACAGACAAGGAGAAACTGATTCAGATTATCCTTGTTGGTCAACCAGAATTGATGGAACTACTGTCACGCACAGAATTAAGGCAATTAAAACAGAGGATAGCTGTTATCTGTCGCCTTGGATACCTAAAGCGATATGAGATGGAGGGTTATATCAATAGAAGATTATTTATTGGGGGGAATAAGGGTAATCTTAAATTCACTTCAGGTGCAATAAATCGCATATACAGTGTCTCCAACGGGGTCCCTAGATTAATAAACACCATATGCGATTACACATTAATCGCAGGTTATGTCTCCAATGATTTTATCATAAAACAATCCCATGTAAAAAAGGCCCTGAAGGAGTTAAAGGAGCTTGATTTTGATATTGAACCATCTAAGGAAGGGAGATTATTTTCCATAAGCCCATTAAGCAAATACCTCCTATCTGCTTTTGTATTTATGTTCTTTTTTTTAATAACCACACTTTTATAC
>JALVMZ010000150.1 GCA_027032655.1 Desulfobacteraceae bacterium | reverse complement strand
CATCTTTCAGTGTGGCATCATTCAGGGTTGGCTCACTTCTTACCACCACTGCCACATCCATTGGCTTAATGGATTTTATTGTTTCAATGAGTAATTTATCAAATACAATCTCTCCTGCATTATCAGAAAAATAGACAAGGGTATCTGTTTTAGTGAGTTTTTCCCTGAGCTCTTTATAATTCTTCTCTGGTATGGATGATTCAGCATCCCTGTTCAGTAATTTTTTTAGCTCTTCCACATCAGCAGATATCATAAAGTCAATTGCATTTCCTATGGTGGCAAGGTATATGGCTGAATGAAGCGGGTCATCTCCAGCCTGGATCCAGTCTTTTAATAACGGATATAGTTCCTGAACCTTTTCATTCTGGAGCATCTTTATATTGTAAAAGGGGTCATTACTGCCCACTTTCTTGTAAATTCTCTTCATTACTGATTCCACAACATCAGCGCTTGTGATATCCCATTTGCGTCCCTGAAGCGCTGGTATATTGATCACATCAGCAAGAATCTCCTGAATCTGCTCTTCATTTAATGAAATCTTTCTCAATGACGATATGGTCATCTCAAGAATACATGGAATACAGTCAGCATGAATCAACATAGTATCTTACTCCCCGGTTGAGATATTACTTTTTAAAACCATTCAGCATAAGGTCAATGATATGGTCTGTGTCACTTTTTCCATCCTGTTTCAGAATCTCTTTTTTAAAATCTCTTTTGCCTGCAGCGGTTACTGGCCTTGCCTGGGTTGCAAATACATTTTCAGGGAATGGTATATCATCATCTATTGCCCATTCAATATCCTGAGGGGCACCGTAGTGTTCCTCTATCTGTTTTCCCATCTTTGCTATTTCTATCACCTCAGCCACGCTCAGGCAGGGAATAATGTGCTTTTCTTGAGGAACTGACTCCACCTCTGTTCCTGATTCTTTTGCCACCACCTGTTTGGTTTTTTCTCCAATTATACTCCTTTCTATTTCAAGGGTATCTTTTTTAACAAGAAAGTTATCAGGTGAAACCATCCCCTGAACAATACTTTCTCCGAATCCCCAGTTTGCATCAATGGTTATTTTTGATTTATCTCCTATTACAGGGTCGAGAGTAAACATAACACCTGCTGACCTGGAATTTACCATTTTTTGGACTCCCACACTTATTAAGACTTTATCCTGTGGAAATCCAATCTTCATCCTGTAGGTTATTGCCCTATCAGTAAACAGGCTTGCCCAGCATCTCTGGGTGGCTTTAATCAGCTCTTCTTCCCCCCTGATCCAGAGATATGTATCCTGCTGTCCAGCAAAACTTGCCTCTTCCAGGTCTTCTGCTGTTGCACTGGATCTCACAGCAACAGGGAGATTCTCCCTGTTGCACCTCTCACAGAGCATGGAATAGGCGGTTTTTATTTCATTTGCTATATCTTCCGGTATTTCTGCAGACATAATGCTTGTTCGGATACTGTTTCCTGCCCTTGAAACTGCCTTTATATCATTAATGGAGATATCACTTGTCTCTTTTCTTACCTTTTCCCAAAGACCTCCTCTATCCATAAAAATCTTAAATGCCTCACTGGTTACAGCAAATCCTGGAGGGACTCGTATTCCTGATTTTAACATCTCACCCAGGTTGGCATTTTTCCCTCCCACAAGTGGTAGAGAGCTTCTGTCACATTCATCAAACCAGAGAATATATTTAAAGGCAGTATTCATTTATGGTCCTCCTTATTGGTGAAGGGGGTTAGCCCTTGTATTTTCTGAGCAAAGGGAGGATGATTGGCAATCCAAGGACCATGCAAAGGGCTAACCCTTGAACGATTATTTATCCAGGATATAAACCACACCATTATCACCATCTACTCTAATTCGCTGTCCTGTCTTAATCTTTTTGGTCCCTTCAAATACATTAATAACACATGGTA
>JALVMZ010000149.1 GCA_027032655.1 Desulfobacteraceae bacterium | reverse complement strand
GTGAAACCTGGTGCCAGTTTGATACAATTTCATCAGGTGATGAATCATAGTTTTTGAGAATCTCATTAATCCGGTGGACCTGTTGCTCAGTCCTCATGACCAGTATCACCCTGTATCCCTGGTTGCGCCACATGGATGCCTTTTCTGCAAGGGGGGCAAGGCTTACAATCCCTTTATCTTTGGAGTATATTTCCATCTGGGATTCCATACCTGAGCAGTTCCTGATTTGGATTACTTTTTCCTGCTTCTCGGATTGGACAACAGGGATTTCTCTCATTGATATACATTTATATTTATTAAGATAGGATAAGGTATCCATTTCATTTAAGCTAAGGCCTTCAATTTCTGGGAATGGTCTCCCACTTTCCTTTGCCTCATTAATATATCCAAGGGCCTCTTCCTGGAAAGTATCATAGCTCCTTTTAATGGCATTCTTTATCTTGGCAGGCTCAATTTGTATGGTTATTGTGTCTTCAGGCATATAATCAAATATGGTGGATGGAGTTTCATAGAAATGGTTAAGCCATGCCTCCTGCCCTGGAAATCCTATACCTTCACTATAGGGTTCGGGCAATCTTCCCATTGATCTTGCCCGTCTGAGACACTCCTCTTTCCAGAGTATCTCTGATACAGGCAGGATAATTGCCTCATTAAGGGAACGGTTTGATCTCTGTGTGAGAGGGTCAAAATGGCGGATTGACTCTATCTCATCCCCCCATAATTCAATTCTTACAGGATAAGAATAGATGGGTGGAAAAAGGTCTATCACCCCTCCCCTTACACTGTAGTCGCCAATATCTTCCACAAGGGATGTGCGGATATAACCCCCCTGTTCCAGGGAGCTGATAAATCTATCCCGGTTCAATTCTTCCCCTTTTTCTATATATTCAATTGCATTGCAAAATTGCTCTTTGGGGATGGTCTTCCTCATGATGGCATTTATGGAACTAATTATGGTGAATCTCTCCTTATAAACCATAGAGTAAAGGGCTTCCATCCTCTGACAGATTATATCCCTGTGTGGACTCAGTCCTGATAGTGGTGATACATCATAATCAGGATATTTAAAAAGTCCTGGGAAATGAGATTCAGAATTATTTAATGATTCAGGAAGGAAGAATTCAATGTCCCTGATAAACCTTCTCATCTGTCTCTGCCCGGGGAGGAGAATCAATATCGGAGCGTCCACCTGTTTAATCAGGTTTGATGTGAGATAAGCAGATGCACTTTCAGGCAGGCCATTAATGTATATATCCCCGGCACCATCCCTTAAAAGGCTGGTTATTTCTTTGATATATTTATCTATCATCTTCATTGCTGTTCTGTATGTTCGCCTTTGACCTTATTTCTTTTACTATATCTATTATCTGTTTTTTAAACCTTTCTGGGGCACTCAGATACCCCCATCCCTTTTGTGTCTGAAAAAGGCCATCATATGCAGTATCATAGTAAGAGACTAAAAGATGGGGTATATCCATCTGATTGAGTATCTGTTCGATCAATAGGGCCTCAATTTGATTCTCAATAATTAAAATATTAATATATTCTTCGTCTGACATAATATTAAAACATAGTTGTAGTTATAATATAAGGTTCGTCTCCTATTTAATTGAGTATTGAGATAAATTTTATAGAGGCTATCCGGGTCTTTGTTTCCGCTCAGAAGCCTCCCGGGCTGGTCTTTTTTACTCACTTATCTTACGGGGGATTCCTTACCCCCTCCCCATTCCCGCTCCTGTCCATTTATGAACTTAATACCTCTGAATCATACTTTCTCTCATAATAATACAGATTCTGCATTAATTACAACGGGAGCGGGCTGGGGTTTCCCCCGTAGATAAGTGAGAAAAAGACGAAGCCCTCCCGCCATTCGCTACAACAAAGACCCGGACAGCCCATCAGGTGGATGGTATCTTC
>JALVMZ010000148.1:3769-6086 GCA_027032655.1 Desulfobacteraceae bacterium | reverse complement strand
AAAAGACGAAGCCCTCCCGCCATTCGCTACAACAAAGACCCGGACAGCCCATCAGGTGGATGGTATCAACATTTCGCGGCTTTATTTTTTTCTGATACATGGATGTTAATCAGAAAAAAATCAGCAGTGAGCGGAGCCATGGACGGCGTAGCGAACGGAAGCGAAAGGACGATACCATCCGCCTGATTTCTTGTATATATCCCATTATAATTATATTCAACCATAATGATCATAATTTCCAATAGTTAATGATATTTTCTCTCAACTAATTAGGAAAAGAGCCTAATGTAATAAAACTAATTATAACAGGAAAATGAACTTAATATAAGAAAAAAGGGCAGGTCAGCTTGACCCTGCCCTTTTGAAATATAGGTTTATACTTACATGTGATAGGATATTATTAAATATCAAAATACAAGGCAAACTCCCATGGATGTGGCCTTAACTCAACCGCGATTACCTCATTATTCATCTTGTAGGATATCCATGTTTCTATTACATCAGATGTGAACACATCCCCTTTCATTAGATAATCATGGTCTTCTTCAAGTGCTTTAAGTGCTTCTCTCAAGGAGCCGGGTGTCTGTGGAACTTTTGCCAGCTCTTCGGGAGGGAGATCATAGATATCCTTATCAAGGGGATCACCTGGGTCAATCTTGTTCTGAATACCATCCAGTATGGCCATTAACATGGCAGAGAAAGCAAGGTATGGATTACAACTGGGGTCCGGGCACCTGAATTCCAGCCTTTTTGCTTTTGGTGATGGTGAGTATAATGGGATTCTTACTGCTGCGCTCCTGTTCCTCCTGGAGTAGGCCAGATTAACAGGTGCTTCAAATCCAGGCACAAGTCTCTTATAGCTATTGGTGGTGGGACTTGTAAATGCAAGTAATGAGGGTGCATGCTTTAGAAGACCTCCGATAGCATACATTGCGGTTTCAGAGAGTCCTGCATATCCATCACCAAAGAACATATTTTCTCCATCTTTCCATAAAGATACATGAACATGCATACCTGTTCCATTATCATTGAATAAGGGCTTTGGCATAAATGTAACGGTTTTATTATATTTCCTTGCCGTGTTTTTTATTACATATTTGTATTTTAATAGGTTATCAGCCATTTGAACCAGAGGAGCAAATCTCATATCAATCTCTGCCTGGCCGCCTGTTGCCACCTCATGATGCTGAGCCTCAATGGGAACACCAATACTTTCTAAGGTCAACATCATCTCTGATCGAATATCCTGGAGAGTATCAGTGGGAGGAACCGGAAAATACCCTTCTTTATACCTCGGTTTGTAACCAAGGTTTGGATTCTCCTCTTTCCCTGAATTCCATCTGCCTTCTATGGAGTCGATAAAATAGTATCCTTCATGTTCATTCTGATCAAATCGGATGTCATCAAAGATGAAAAATTCTGCTTCTGGTCCAAAATATGCCACATCACCAATACCGGTGGTTTTGAGATAGTTTTCAGCCTTTCTAGCAATATTTCTTGGATCCCGGCTATAATCTTCCCCGGTCACAGGATCACAGATATTACAGATAATTGATAGGGTTTTTGCCTTGAAAAATGGGTCAATGAATGCTGTTTCAGGAACAGGTTTTACAAGCATGTCTGATTCATTTATAGCCTGCCATCCTCTAATACTTGACCCATCAAAACCTATTCCTTCCTCGAATGTGGACTTATCCAGTATCCTGGCAGGAACGGAAAAATGCTGCCACAATCCCGGAAAATCCATAAATCTCAGGTCAACAACTTCAATTCCTTCATCATGGATAAGCCTAAGGATATCCTCAGGACCCTTTATCTCTTTCATTTTACTCCTCCTTTTGTAGTAGGTTTTAGAGATAAATATACTTATTCAAGCAAAAAATGTGCCATGATTAAAATATTCTTAATACCCTGATATTATTATAAATATACAGCAAATATTAAATAGATAATTTCAATTTTAACAATTTTGTCAGAAAAACGCATTTAAATCCACAAAAATGTATAATGTTATGCCTGATCATTCTATAAAAAAGTTATACAAAACAAATAAAAAGGCTGTGCAATTATAAGCACAGCCTTTGGGGGAAAGGATGTATCAATACTTATGATTTTTTCTGATGACAGTCATTACACTTTCTGAAAGGAGCCTTCTTGCTTTTCCCTTCCTTAATTAGCTTTTTATGACAATTTTTACAGTTTTTATGATAGGCATTTTTAAGTTTCATTGCTTTGCCCTGCTTTTTAAGAGGGCTATGACATTCAGAACACTTTTTTACAGGATCACCTTCTTTCCATACATTTTTACCATTTTCAT
>JALVMZ010000148.1:0-3759 GCA_027032655.1 Desulfobacteraceae bacterium | reverse complement strand
TTTTCATATTTATGATGGCACTCTGTGCACGCTATCTTATGATCCACTGCATGATCTTTGTGTCCAAACTTAACTGGCCCCTTCTTATCGGATTTGTATCCCTTGTTTTCAATCATTATTGTATCAGGGATATCTGTTGCTGTTAATATCCCGATCCCAATGAACATACAAACCACACTTAAAACCAGAAACAAAGCAAACAGTCTCTTCTTCATCTTTCGATTTACCTCCTTACTTAAAATAGCCACTTTATTGATCAACTATTAATTTATAACATACACGCTTGTCAAGTTTAAAAATAGCATATTAAGAGCTGTTCTCTTTTTCTACTTCTTCTGCTATCTCCTTTAAAATGTTAAGAGTATCTTTGGCTACCTCTTCATCCACCTTCTGGATGACGAAACCCGCATGAACCATCACATAATCCCCTACCTTTATGTCATCCTGGAGTAAAAGGCTCACCTTTCTCCTTGTTCCTTCCATGTCTATTATACCCATTCCCTCATTTATTTCGACCACCTTAGCAGGTATTGCAAGACACATGACCATCTCCTATAGGCAAGTATTTAATGCCAAGTGATTCCAGTTCTTTTAATATCAGATTAATTATTTCATCAATCTTTTCTTTTATTGGATCAGTCGGCTCAAGGCTCAATGTCTCTATATCCAATGGCTCTATTCCTATGATAACGGTTTGAGGTAATTTATCTATAACTTCACATGACAAAAGGGTCTCAAGAAAATCCACCTGATGAAGAGAATTTTTAACAAGAAATCTCTTTGGAATCTCATCTTCTTCAAGTCTGTATATGGTGCCAGGAACCCCTTTATTCCTGATGGCATCCACTACAATAAGATAATCATGCTCTGCTATGTATGACATGAGTGAGAGACCTAACACCCCCCCGTCAAGTATAGTTATATTATCAGGAAATTGGAACCTTTCTCTTAGCCTTTCAATAACCCTGATTCCAATTCCCTCATCAGAGAACAGGATGTTTCCAATACCAAGTATCAGTATCTTTTGGGAGTTATCCATAGATTTTAAAAGGAAACCCCCCAGTCAATCAAAAATGACTGAGGGGTTTTAGTTCATTTATTATACTGCTTTAATCTTATAAACCTGATTGGATTCAGGATCAATTATGTGAACACCACATGCTACACACGGATCGAATGAATGAACGGTTCTCAGGACTTCCAGTGGTCTCTTGGGATCAGCAACAGGAGTTCCTATAAGAGCCTCTTCAACAGGACCAAGTTTTCCTTTTGTACACCTGGGACCAAGGTTCCAGGTCGATGGAACCACCTGCTGATAATTCTTGATCTTTCCATTTTCAATCTCTATCCAGTGACCAAGAGAGCCTCTGGGAACATCATTCAATCCAACACCCATGCCTGATTTTGGCATTGACCATGGCTCAAAGGTTTTTACATTACCCTTTTTAAGGTTTTCAACCAGTTCCATAACCCAGCCTTCAATAGCCTTTCCAACCACCAGGGTCTCAATAGCCCTTGCAGCAGTCCTGCCGAGGGTGGAGAAAAGTGCAGTTACTGGTATGCTGAGTTTCTTGAGAACTGAATTTACCACCTCCTGAATCTGCTTATGTCCCCTTGCATAGGCCACAAGAACCCTTGCAAGTGGTCCAACCTCACATGGCTGACCTTCATACCTTGGGGCCTTGAACCAGGAGTATTTCTTCCTGGTATCATAATCGCCATGCTGTGGTTTTGTCTCACCTTCATATGGATGCCTTGCAGTCTTTCCTTCGTACCAGGAATGGATCACATGCTCGGTAACCTTTTCCTGAAGAGCCATCTTAACACCCTTAAGGTCCCTGTTAAATATCACTCCCCTTGGCATGAATAGACTGTCAGGCTCTTTATCTGTTAGGGGATATTCACCCCATGCTAAGAAGTTGGTTGTGCCGCCAATGGCGCCCCAGTCTTTATAAAAGGATGCCACTGCAATAACATCCGGTATATATACCTTTTCAATAAACTCCTGGGTCTCTTTCCAGAGATACAGGTATTCTGCAATCCTATCTGGTGTAAGGTCAGCAACACAGGTTACCCCACCTACAACAAAGCTCTGAAGATGTGGATTCTTGGCACCAAAAATTGCATGCATTTTTGCGGCCTTTGCCTGTAATTTCAGGGCCTCTATATAGTGGGCTGTTGCCATAAGATTGGCCTCAGGTGGGAGTTTATAAGCAGGATGACCCCAGTATGCATTGGCAAATGGTCCCAGCTGACCACTTTCTACAAATGTCTTAAGCCTCTGCTGAACACTCTTAAAATAGACTGTTCCACCAAAAGGAGCATTGCTCACATTATCTGCAAGAGCGGCTGTCTTTTTGGGGTCAGCCTTAAGGGCACTCACCACATCCACCCAATCTAAGGCATGAAGGTGATAAAAATGCACAATATGATCATGCTGAAATTGTGAGCCCATCATCAGATTCCTTATAATCCTTGCGATATCTGGAATCTGAACCCCTACCGCATTTTCTACTGCCCTCACCGAGGACAGGTAATGAACCATTGTTCAGACCCCTCATGTGCGCTGCGTCAAGAGGGGTGCATCTTGTGGATCTCTTCCTCTCAATATTAGTTCTAAGCCTCTGAACATCTGCCCGGAACTCCAGGCATTAACAACTTTTCCCCCGGCCACCTCAACCTCTATCCTCAGGTGACCCTCTATCCTTGTAATCGGATCAATTGTAATCTTCTTTGCCATATTATTACCTCCCTTTGCCTACTGGTTATTCAGACGGTTTAAAAAATGGTGACATTTTGTCCCAGAAGTTTGGTTCACTGCAACCTATACATGGATGGCCTGCCTGTATAGGAAAGCTTGTTCCATCATTGAATTTCACTGTGGGACAATTGTTATAAGTGTCAGGCCCTTTGCATCCCATTTTGTATAAGCAGTATCCCTTCATTGCCTCTTCGGAACCAAATTCCTCCACGAACTCATCATTTTCAAAATGAGATCTTCTGGGGCATTGATCATGAATGGTTTTCCCATAGGCAAAAAGCGGCCTTCCAAGGTCATCCAGAGCTGGTAATTTACCAAGTAGCAGAAAATTGACCACTGTGCCAACAAGATTAATGGGGTTGGGTGGACAACCAGGGATGTTTACGGTCTTAATGCCCAGTGCATCACTCACACCCTTATAACCGCCGGGATTTGGTGAAGCCGCCTGGACACCACCATAAGAAGAACATGTTCCAAGACAGATTACCGCGGCTGCCTTGGGGCAGACATCCTTTGCTATTTCCAGGAATGTTCTCCCACCAATCTTTCCGTATGCACCATTATACTTTGTTGCGATTGCTCCCTCAACTACGCATACAAACTTTCCTTTGTATTTTTCCACTGCATTATGAAGATTTTCTTCCGCTTGATGTCCTGCTGCTGCCATAATTGTCTCATGATATTCAAGATCCAGTATTTCCAGCACCAATTCATCAATCCATGGATACATAGACCTCAGAACAGCTTCTGAACAGCCTGTGCATTCCGCAAAGTGGAGCCAGACTACAGGTGGTCTCTGTTTTGGTGCAGCAAAAACCTCGGCTACTTTGGGGATAAATGATGAAGAGAGCCCCATCGTGGCAGTAAGCATACCACAGAACTTCATGAAGTCTCTTCGTGATATCCCCTTTTCAGCCAGCCTCCCATAAAAATCTCTTTCCTCCCTCATAGGCACCTCCTGATGCTAAATAGTGGTTCATCCAACAATTATTTCCAAT
>JALVMZ010000147.1 GCA_027032655.1 Desulfobacteraceae bacterium | reverse complement strand
TGAGAATCTGAGAAGGAGGATTCTTGCAATAGACAGGGAATTAATTGTGAATTTCCCTGTTAAGATGGATGATGGCTCACTTCAGATGTTCATGGGATACAGGGTTCAGCATGATCGCTCACGGGGTCCTGCAAAGGGCGGAATAAGGTATCACCCTGATGTGGATCTGGATGAGGTGAGGGCACTTGCCATGCTTATGACCTGGAAGTGTGCGGTGGTGAATATTCCCTATGGAGGAGCAAAAGGAGGAGTAAAGTGTAATCCCAAGGAGATGTCAAGGGGTGAACTTGAGCGGCTTACAAGAAGATTTACCAGTGAGATATCCATACTCATTGGACCTGAAAGCGATATACCTGCACCTGATGTATATACTGATTCAGAGGTAATGGCATGGATTATGGATACCTACAGTATGAATATGGGTTACTCTGTTCCCGGGGTTGTTACAGGAAAACCAATAAGCGTTGGAGGCTCCTTAGGGAGGGATGGTGCAACTGGCAGAGGATGCGTTTTTAACACATGCTTTCTGCTTAAAAAGATGAATATTAATATAGAGGATGTGAGTGTGGTCATCCAGGGGTTTGGTAATGTGGGTTCCACATGTGCCAGGATATTCCATGAGATGGGAGCAAAGGTAATTGCAGTATCCGATACATCAGGTGGAGTGTATAATCCATCAGGTCTGGTAATACCGGAATTAATAGAGCATAAGAACATGACGGGCAGGGTTACAGGATTTGATAAGGGTGAGAATGTCCCTGGTGAAGAGATATTCTCAATCCCGTGTGATGTGCTTGTTCCTGCCGCCCTCGGGCATCAGATTACTAAGGACAATGCACCTAAAATAGAGGCAAGGATTATATCCGAGGGTGCAAACGCACCAATTGAACCAGAAGCTGAGAAGATACTTATTGATAAAGGCGTTGATATAATACCTGATATACTGGCAAATGCTGGTGGAGTTGTTGTTTCCTATTTTGAATGGGTCCAGAATCAGCAAAAACTACTCTGGGATGAAGAGACCATTAATGATCATCTTTACAGGATATTAAACAGGGCCTTTGAGGAGGTGTTTGAATTTAAAAATAAAAAAGCCATTGATATGCGAACCTCTGCCTTTCTTATAGCTATTGAAAGGGTAGCTGAGGCAACAAAGCTGAGGGGCATTTATCCATAAATATTAAGCACTTATTCATATCCTGATTGGTTTATCACTCACTCAGAAACCATACAGAATAGCCATGAATTTTCTCCCATTTTATCTGAAAATTTAATTATTTTAACTCAATAATTCAGGATTATATCGGGATGAAGTCCTGGTATTCAAAAAAGTATTGACAGATATTTTTAAGCAGATTATTATTCAATTAAGTAATTACTTAATTGAATAATATGGAAGGCTCGAACAGGTTTTTAATAATATTAAAGGCACTGGCAGATGAAACCCGTTTTCAAATTATCAATCTGCTCCTGACCCATGATCTCTGTGTTGGGGCCCTGGCTAACCGTCTCGGTCTATCTAAGGCTGCAATATCTCAACATTTACAGATACTTAGAAAGGCGGGACTGGTAAGGGGTGAAAAACGGGGCTATTGGACTCATTATACGGTAGAGAGAAAGGTCCTGAAGGAGATTTCAAAGGGACTCAATCATATGGCAGATGAGGTCTTATCTATTACAGGTCTTTGCTCTAAATCTCTCCTCACAGAGGGAGTTAATATTAAAGAAAGGGGGGAAATAGATATGTGTATGGATTGCTGTCAGCATCCGGATAAATTGAAGGGAAAACCAGAGGATTGCACACCTGAGCAGATTAAAGAGTGTCATGGTGAGACCGAGACTCATCCATGTGAAAGCAAGAAGAACGAATAAGATATCTTTTAAATCTAATTTTATCTGGCCAGCAGGAATTAAATATAATATGAGG
>JALVMZ010000146.1 GCA_027032655.1 Desulfobacteraceae bacterium | reverse complement strand
GTTTGGGAGCCACGATCTCGCGTTCCCATTTACTCATTGTGGAATTGTTGAGCCCCTCGAAAAGATTGTCATCATAGCTATAGAGTTCATGAACCAACTGCTCCTGGGTCAACTCCAGGTTTTCACGACACTTTTTGATGTATTGGGCAAACTGCAATGGCAATCCTCTTTTCTCATCAAGTATCAATTATTAAGTATACCGTAGGGACGGTTAAGTGTTAGGACTTGTCATTTTCCAAAAAAATGAATTTTATATCTTCACTGATAATCCATAGATTCTATCTTCAAAGCATCCTGTAGCATATCATAAACTTTACATATGCTTATTAAAAGATTTCACCATCTAATTGATAACATGTATCTCTTTGTCTATGAGGGCATTACCCTCTATCCATTGGTAAACAATTTCATCTTTATTTCTTTTGTGATTTTTACGGCATTTAATATTTCCAGCACAAGGGAACCAGCGAGGATGATGAGCAGTACTTCTCCGCTGCTCTTATCCCTCGAATTAATGCCATATGTCTCATGCGCTCTTACAAGTGTTTTATACTACGTGTTCCATGAAGACATATGTTCTTGAGTGTGTTGATTCCCAGATATTCTTCCTTCTTAGCTTACAACTGCGATGAGAATACTGAGCATATACAGTGCGATTCCTACTAGGAAGGCTGCTACTACCGCTTTGGCTAGCCACTCTCCCATAATAGGGAGTGTGTGATAGATAGCTGCAGTGATGACTGCGAACAGCCCTATGAGGGTAAAGTAGAGCCACACAAATGGTGATATGATGAACGATATGAACATTTTTATATAATGGTTCATGTCCCTCAAATTTCCTCGCGCCCTGTCCATAGTATTGGATGTTTTAATTTTCATGATTTTTTCCTTGATTTCGTGTTGATCTACTGTAGAGATATTCCGATCAGGTCAGAATCTATTGGATGCAATAACACCCTTTTCATCTACGCCTATCATTGACAGTTTCTGCTTAAGCACAGATAGGATTACTATACATATTACCCATTCATCTTTCATTACAGATCCTTTCTTTTAAGATACGGAGATGATTTCACATTTCCAAATGTATGTTAAGGTCATTTTTAGAAAAATAATTTAACGAAAATGACAAATTTCCAAGATCTCAGTGTACGATATGCGTGACCAGATACAGATCCAACTGGTCATTTCCAAAAAATAAAATTCCAATAATGGCATTCCAACTATAGAGCCAATTTTACTACGATATTACTATCTAAAGAAAAGGATATGTTTCATGAAAAAACTGTTTGTCGGCATATGTGTATTAGCCAGTACTTCAATTTTGATGGCGGACTGCGAGCATGTTCTTGAAAATAATGTGGGATGGACCATAGTTGATAGTAAAATAATAGAAGGTTATAAAGATCCAGGTGAACATAAAAAAGATGGGTTTGAAGGATGTGAATCAGGTCGCATTATTATATTCAGTGACGGAACTGCAGCAACATGTAGCTCATATGGTTATCAATACTCTTATAACCCTACAGCAATCATTCTTGCTAGAACTTTCAATTACAAAGGGAGAAATTACACCATATTCAAAATGATTGTAGAAGGAGAGGAGTATGATTTATCAAATTGAAAATTAATGGTTCTTCCTCTAACTTATCATGTTGAGGTCTACAGATACTCTCTAATCATTACATGCAAAATAGTTTTCTATGGGTTACTCATCCACCAGATTTTCCTCCAGCTCCTCCCGCAGCTTTTTGGGCAGCTCTTTGCTGGTGCGGGCACCCAGCTCCCGGATCCCTTCGATCTGGCGGAGGATATTGCCCCGGCCGGTCCCCAGGCGGTTCCAGGTAGTCTCGTAGGTGCCCCGCAGCGTCTCGATCTGACGACCCAGCTTCTCCAGATCGGCGGCAAAGAGGGCGAATTTGTCATAGAG
>JALVMZ010000145.1 GCA_027032655.1 Desulfobacteraceae bacterium | reverse complement strand
ATCCCATACTCTATCCTCCTTGATTTTAATTTTTATCAGACATAATGTCTGATACTGGCATCCCTGCCAGAAAAATGATTTTTTTAATTCACCTCCTTTCCTGATTCTTTCAACTTTCATATCGTCATTTCTCATACAAACTTTAGATAAAAAAACGGGCAGGGAAATTTTCCTGCCCGTTTTTAAATTAAAAAATATCTTAAAGCTGACTCATCAGCTCTTCACATTTCATTATGCCTTCTCTATTTCCAAGCTTTGAAAAAGCATCCTTCATATTGCTTATTAGTTCCTTTTCAATCAAATTACCTTCAAGTGCCTTACTGTATGAATTAACACAGCCACTGTAGTCTCCCTGATACATGCAAAGATCTCCCTTCTTTTTCATGAATTCTGGATTAGGCGTTATTTTATAAGCAACATCGAGTGCAAGCTTTGCCATCTCATATCTTTTACTTCTCACATACTCTTCTGCAATCATATAAAATAACTGAGAGAATTGATCAAGTGCTTGAATCTCCATATCAACCCTTATGTTTAATTTAGTGATTAATATTTCTGTTATCTGAAACAAAAGATCCACTTCAGATCTATCAATCATGTATTGAACCATAATAAGAAGTATATCTTCAGGAATTGACCTTAAATCATCTATCTTATTGAGAAGTATGTTCAACGCCTTTTCAAATCGTGTTTCATCTCTTCCCCAGTAAAAGTGTATGGCATTCATCAGGAACTCACTGTTATCCATTCCCTTCTCAAGTGCACTTGAAAATACATGCTCCGCTTCTTTATCCCTACCCTTCTTAGTAAGTAAAAGTGCATAATTGGTAGTGACCTCAGGATGTCCCTGATGGATATCATAAGCCATTTTGTAGAATCTTATTGAATTATCTAGATCACCTATCTTATACAATTCCCCTGCACAGACTCTTGAAAATTCAAACTGGTCATCCGGATCACCTGATAGCATGGAGAAGACTGTATTCAGCACTTCCAGCGCATATTCTCTTGCATCAATCATATTTACTATAGTGCCAATGAAGAAATCCTTTTTTTCTGCATTTCTATTTAAATCGATAATTAACTCTGCTACATCCTTAATATACCCCTTTCTTATCATCGCCTGGGATATCCTTCTCTGATAAAATGGATTAATATAGAGTAACCCCTTTATTTTTTCCATTAGATACTTCTTTTTATTAAAAGTTCCATTTTCAATGGATGCAATCAGTAATCTATATCTCACTATATCCTCATACCTTTCATCCATATAATAGACAAAACGAAGGTCTTTAAAACGATCAACCTTTCTGTATCTGTTAATATATTCAAGATAGGAGGTGGCATATTCTTCAACCAGTTTATAATCCTCTATTTCCATTCCAACTGATGTAAGCATAAAATAAAGATCAATATCCTTACCCAGCTTCTTTAATCCTTCGTAAAACCATCTCTTTGCTTCATCCCATTCTTCTAATTTAAAGTATGATATTCCAATGATATAATAGGCTCCATAAAAAATTTCATGTCTCTCAATATCTTCAGGAAGGCATTCCAGACATCTTTTACCTGAATCAATAGCCATATGAAAATCTTCAAGAATAAAATTGACATTGGCAAGATAAAAGTATGCTTCATAATCTGTTTTATCTTCTTCTATCCTTTTCATTAATAGATTTCGTGTTCTTTCATACTTTTTTGCCATTTTATATGGATCAAGGTCATATCCATAGTGGGATATTACAATATCTGATGGTATTGCTTTGCCACTCACAACCGCTCTGTTGTGTATTATACCCTTATAGTGAATACCCACATTATTTCTGAAAATCCTTGGACTCATGAATGACACTTTCAGATTATCGTTTTTATCAAAGTCGTTTACAACCGCAAGAAGGGAGTGAATATCAGAAGGAAGTTCCATAAGTTTCCGTTTAAAGATATTTTTGTTTATTCCACTTGTATCCAGCCTTTCGTCTGCATCAATTATAAGGAACCAATCCCCTGTTGCATATTGAATTGATTGGTTCCTGTGTTTGCTGAAGTCATTCTCCCATGGATGATGAAAGACCCTTGCACCATAAGAAAGTGCAATATCCACTGTTTTATCAGTGGACCCTGTATCCACTACTACTATTTCATCCACAAAATCTTTGATGCTTTCAAGACATCCTGGAAGCATAAATTCTTCATCCTTTACTATCATACATGCAGAAATCTTTGGTAAATTGCTATTCTTATTCATGATATCCTCCATATTTTATTATAAGTAAGCAGATTCTTTCTTTCCCTCTGTTTTACTTAGTATTTCTTCAACTTTTTTTACTATCTTTTCAGGCTCAAGCCCCCTGCTGTAAAAGCCCCTGCATTCACTATAACCCAGAGGACATCTATCAAACGAATAACATGGTGAACATGGCAGGGATGATAAAAGAACCTCAACATTCTTATACATTTCATACATATCTCTATCACCTGTGCTCATAATGATAAGAGTTGGTATGCCCATTATTGCTCCTGCCCTTGAAACTGCACAATCAGGCCCAATTACAAATCCTGCTCTTGATATCATCTCAATTGTCTCAAGAATAGAAGTATGCTCACCCACAAAACTAATCACCTTCTGTTCCTTATCCCTGTTCCCCTCCACTGGATATCCTGTTAATATGAGCTCATATCCCCGATCCGTTAGATATTTTATTAATCTTTCCATGTAAAACTTCGGGAAATTGTTTATCTTCTGTTCAGAATTTATATGAATTAATATCTTTTTTTTAAAATCAACCTCATCTTCTACAGTCCTTCTTATTGACTCCCATGGGCTATATAAAGGCATCTGAGTTGTTTTATCTGTCTCAAAAATCTTCATATAATGTTTAATAATTTCTCTTCCCGGCCTTCTAACACTATTGTATATAATCTCATTATTGAGAACCGTGTCATATTTTTTTAAGAACTCAACTGGAACAGGATATCTTATCCATCCGCCTTTAAAGCCAAACTGTTTAAGCAAAAAGAACTGATCAATATTGCAAACAACATCCACAGGAATACCATCTTTTCTCTTCATGAATTGAGTTAGAAACTGCAAATCAAAAAGTGTTGTATTGAAATCTCCTGACATTATAAAAGCCACTGATCTTGAGCCACTTTTTAACAAATTAGGATAAGGAAAGTCTTTTACATCCAATAATTCACCATGCCTTTTAATTACATTAAAATCCTCATCATACACAGCATAGTTAATCCCGGGTAATAATTCCAATTCGTATTGAAAGAATCCGACCCTGATTGATAGTTTTCTCTTTAAAGACATAACTTTCATTTACTCATCACATCCATTATTTTATTAAATACTCTCTCAGGAATGACTGATTCATGTTCAAGTGCAATGCATCTTTTATTTCCCATGGGGCATTCATAAAGTTTGAAACAGGGTGAACATGGCATATCTGAGGTAATATGAAATACAGTGGGATAATTTACGAATTTTTCGGTATTTGTTACGCTGTAAAGGACGAATGTGGGTTTCTTCAGCATCCCTCCTATGTGTCCTCCCACGCTATCTGGAGCAACAACTGCATCCATCTGTGATATAAGAGAAACCACATCGGATATTGATGGTAATAGATTTATATAATTAAATATTCCAGGTATATTTACTTTAAAAATATCATCTTTAAAACCAAATAGAAATACTTCAAAGCCTGCTTCTATTAATAATTCTGAAAGCCTTATTATCCTTTTAAATGGATATATCCTGTTATTTCCAGATGCAGAATCTACCTGTATTGCGATTCTTTTTTTATTGGTATGAGGCAGTTCTGTTATTTTGCTTATACCATAGGGGGTATAACCAGAATTGGACAGATCAAACTCCACACAAAATAATTCACAATATTTATATGCAATATTTGCACTATCCATGTTGGGCTGTTTCTCTAATGATTCGGAGCTCTGGTAATAGTCATATCTCTTTACATAATCATATCTGGTTGGAATATTAATCCATCCTCCTTTAAATCCAAACTGCTTCATCAATATAAACATATCCATATTTACAGATACATCAATCTGTGAGAGAGGATACTTTTTTTTGAGAGTATTTAATGCCTGGACCAGACACAGACCATCTCCATATCCACCAAGAGATATAACTAATAAAGTTCTGCCATTTAAAGATTCTCCACTATATAACGGTATTTCCCCATTTACATCTCTTGATTCAAAAAATTCGCCGAAGCTCTCCATTTTATCCATAAAATTATCAAATAATAGATACTCAATCCCATGCTGAAGATTATGGGTATATTTCCAGTAACCCATATTGAACTGTGCTGATTTTTTGAATTTTACCACTTTCATAATGTTCTTTAAGATGACTGGATAATTCTGACAAATTCCTCAGCAGATCTTCTCCATGTAAAATTCTTCATATATTCTCCTGCATACTGCCCCTTCTCTATAATTTTATCCCTGTTCTCATATGCCCACTCTATCTTTGCAATTAATTCATCAAGATCAGGATCATCCCATATTGCAATAAGCCTGCCATTAGATTTAATTTCAATTTTCTTGAGATCCTTAAGCAGTATTGCATTATTTTCATTTAATATATCTCTATGTCCTGTTGAGTATGATGCAATTACTGGCTTTCCACACGCCATGTATTCCATTAGCACAAGATTTGTCCCGCCTTCACATCTATTGGGGAAGATACCAATATCAGTATTTTTATAAATCCTTGCCATGAGATAATTGGGTTTTGGTGGAAGTATCAGGACCCTTTTCATGTCAATTCCATTTTCGTTTAATAATCTATTCATAAATTCAATATAATTATCATTATAACCATTGAATTTTATATGTTTTGAAAGCCTCATGGTTTCAATACTTCCCTTCCATGAGTTAAACCATGATATTACCAGATAAACATCGTCATATTTCTTTTGAAGATGTTTGAAACATGCTATTATCAGGTCTTGACCTTTTCTGAATTCAAATTTACCACCAGAGAAAATTACAAATCTGTCTGTAAAGAAGCGTTTTTTATTATTAAATGGATTAAATATAGTCTCATCTATGCCCTGGATAACTGTGGTAACATTGTTTAATCCGTGTTCTTTCAGCACAATCTCATTCCAGCTTGAGCCTGCCACAACAATTTTGAAATTCTTTTTGGCATTTTCAATACTTTCAGTTGAAAGGATATTCTCTTCAAAAAATGTGTATCCAATCCTCTTTTTTACTTTAAAGTCCAGCCCCCATGGCAACATATTACTTCCCTGGATGGCCTGAAGAACAGGTATATTAATATTATTTGAGCCTTTTAATATTGTCTGGACCTGCTCCTGTGTTAATAGAACTCTCTTTAATTCATGATATTCAAATTCATCAATGGTTTTATCCGGTATAAGCTCATCTGTTATAAAACCAATTTTGATAATATCTCCTATCTCTTTTGTAAGGTATCTTCCACATACCCCCCAACCATGCATCCTGCCTGTTGGAAATATTAAAAATGCATCATAATAATTTACACTAAAATCTTCTGATCCATGATAACAATTATTATGTCTATCATCCGATTTATCCGGTCTTTTATTGATTATTGAAAGTAATTTGTCTGCCTGGTCTTCTTTCCCTATCTGTTTCAGTATATTTGCTGCCCTTTTATATGGAATTGGGTAATCAGGAAATCTACTGATCAACGATTTATACACATCAAGTGCTGATTTTAAATCGCCACCCTTTTCAAATAACCTTCCCATCAATAAATATGATTTTATGGAATTCGGATTTTTTTCTATTGCAAGCTTTAGATATTTAATAGGTTCATCACTGCACTGAGATAAAAAAAGATAGGTTAGATAATTATCAGGATCTATCTCTGCTGCTTCTAAGAATAGTTTTCCTGCCCTTTCTGGTTCATGGTATGATTCAAGATAAATCAGGCCATTAAATAGCAGATTATCTATCCTGTCTTCTCTATATAGCAGATAATCTTCCAGGTCAGACATTTCAGGTGGATAAATGTGCTTCGTTTTATTGTTAATCAGATTCTGATAGAACTCTATCCTTTCTTTTGAATGATAATACTCAATACGATTCTCTTTTACATA
>JALVMZ010000144.1 GCA_027032655.1 Desulfobacteraceae bacterium | reverse complement strand
AACTACAACATTATAGCAATTACTTTTTGAGAAAGTCATCAATACTTATTCCTGCTTGTTTAATGATCGCTCTTAAAGTGCCTTCAGGCATATCTCCTGGATGGTTTGGAATTGTGATATATCTATTTGTGGCAGGATTAGACCAGATTTCATGACTACCAGCAGCTTGTCTAATAAATTCAAAACCAAATTTTTCCAACTTGTTAATAACATCTCTATATTTAAATCCAGATAATCTCCCCATTAATTATAAACCTATAACAATAGGTAACTCTAACTCTTTATATTCTTCTTGTGGAGGCAATGGTTTATTCTGTAATTCTAATAGCTTTTTAGCAACATCCCTAGCTATTTCTAATGTTTCAGTAATTGTCCTTCCTTGAGCAATCAGTCCTTGAATATCATCAGAAGTTGCTAAATAGAGGCCTTCTGGCAATTTTTCTATTTTTACTCGTATTATTTTTTCCATGGTTATCTCCTAATTGAATTAATCTGTCTGGTTTGTTTGTTCTATAAATCAATACGAAACCTTATAATATTTTACTACTTCGAGAGCTTTGCAAAAATGATTCATATTCCATCTGTCATCCTGGGTGTATCTGAAAGACTCCCGCTGGATCTATAAGATGCTTCGGGGCTTCGCCCCTTAGCACGACAGATATGATAATTCTATATATATTAATTGAGTTTTGCAAAGATCTCAATTCTTATGATGGGTTAAACAACACTCGCATTGGCTTTATAGGACTTAGATATCAGCGAGTTTGTGGGCAAAACCAAGGGCAATTAGATGTTTTCTGTTTTCCATTTCTTCTTCATCAGAATATTCCTTGATTTCACAATCTTCGCGCTTCGGGATAAAGCCATGATTTTCCAGATATGATATTACTTTATTAAATGATTCTTCGGGGGTCTCAATGTGGGTATTAAGCGTAATTTCAGGTTCTTCAGGTATCTCATATGGATCCGAGATTCCAGAGAAATTTTTTATCTCGCCTGAGCGTGCCTTCCTGTACAGACCCTTAGGATCCCTTTTCTCAAGGATTTCAAGTGGGCAATTGCAAAATACTTCAATATAATTCCCTAAAAGTTTTCTGTTTATCTCCCTTGTTTCCCGATAGGGGGCAATGGCAGCTACCACACTTATAATGTTATTTTTATTCAAAAGGTAACTCACAAAACCAATACGCCTTACATTAATGTCCCTTTCTCTTTTGGTATAACCAAGCTCTTGAGAAAAATTTGTCCTGATAATATCACCATCCAGGAGTTCGGCCTTAAGGCCCCGGCGTTTTAATTCAATATAAAGATTATAGGAATTGGTGCTTTTACCTGAACCAGGGAGCCCTGTAAACCATATGGTAAATCCTTTGATGGAATTCATCCCTGAGGATCATCCTCCATTTCAATTACTTTCTGCCCATCTTTACTGTATTTTTTACCGCAGGCATCACAGATTGCTACACTGTCATCAAAATGGAGCCTTACCCCACACCTGCACATCCATCCCTTTATTTTTGCGGGATTCCCTGCCATGAGGGCATAATCAGGCACATCATTAATTACCACAGCACCTGCTCCAATGAATGCAAATCTTCCAATGGTATGGCCACATATTATGGTGGAGTTGGCACCAAGGGTTGCTCCTTCTTTAACAAGCGTGGGTCTTATCTCATCTTTTCTGGGAATATAGCTCCTTGGATTATAGACATTGGTAAACACCATGGAAGGGCCGCAAAACACGCCATCTTCAAGAGTGACTCCGGTATAAACGGATACATTATTCTGGATCTTGACCCTGTTTCCTATGGTAACATTCGGGCCAACCATGACATTCTGTCCAATGCTGCAGAACTCACCTATTTTGCTTCCCTTGATTATATGAGTAAAATGCCATATTTTTGTGCCTTTACCAATAGTGCAGCCAGGATCAACAACAGCAGTTTCATGAATAAATACATCATGGCTGAATGGAGTGCTCTTTCTTGTTTCAATTGATATGGGCTTTCCCTCACTTTCCAGGGATCGCTGACATGCCTGAAGCACTTTAAGAACAGCAAGTCCTTCATCTGCATCGGTTCTTGGTCTTAGTCCATCCTGAATGCATTCAATAAAATGTCTGCACTCTGCTCTGAGTGGTTCTTCCTTCTCAAAAGGGATACTCTCGCCCTCTCCTTTATCTGGCACAGGCATATGGTCTTTCCACTCTATCCTGTGTGGGAAGAGTATCAGTTTATCCACAGGGTCAACATCATTAAACATGGCCATCTTTCTATCACCAACAATAACCAGACGCTGTTCTTTGTAAGGATGAAGCCAGCTAACAAATATATGGGCCCTAATACCTGATGGGAAACTCAAGGTGCTCACGGTTACATCTGCCACCTTTTGACGAAGATATCCTGCGCCAACTGCTGTTACCATATCCGGCATCTCTCCTGCCAGTGAAAGAATAAGTGATATATCATGGGGTGCAAAACTCCAGAGAATGTTCTCCTCTCGCCTTATCTTTCCAAGATTGAGTCTATTGGAATAGATATACTGAATCTTTCCCAGTTCTCCTGAAGAGACAAGGGCCTTCAATTTTTCAACTGCAGGATGATAATGTAAGAGATGACCAACCATGAGGATTCTACTTTTTTCATTTGCAATATCTGCCAGCTCCTTTCCTTCCTCTTCGCTCAAGGCTAAGGGCTTTTCCACAAAGACATGTTTTGAGGCAAGAAGTGCGGATCTCACCATTTGATAATGCATCTCTGCTGGAGTTGCAATGGCCACTGCCTTAATCTCTGGATCCTCAAGCACCCTGTTAAAGGAATCCGTTATTTCAATATCCCTATATTTCTCCTTAAAATTATTAAGTGCACTTTTATTGCTATCACAGACAATCTTCAGTGCATTCAGGTCGTAAAAATTTCTTACCAGATTTTTACCCCAGTATCCAGCACCAACCACAGCAATCTTAACTGAATCTTTCATTATCTCTATTCTTTGAAGTAGTCAATTACACTCTGGATGATGGCATCAATATCATAGGTGGGATTAAACCCTATAAGATTTCTTATCTTCTCTATGTTGGGGCATCTTCTCTCCATATCTTCAAAACCAGGACCATATGCCTTTTCATAAGGTATATGCTCAATTGGAGACTCTGAGCCTGTCATCTCTTTTACCTTTTCTGCAAGATCATTTATTGTTATCTCATGGTCATTTCCAACATTAAAGACATCGCCTTCTGCCCGGGGCTCCTCCATAAGATTTGTTAGTGCCCAGACCACATCCTTTACATGGGTAAAGCTCCTTGTCTGGGTGCCATCTCCGTAAACTGTTATGGGCTTCTCAAGTAATGCACTCTGAACAAAGTTGGGCAATACCATTCCGTATTGCCCTGTCTGTCTGGGTCCCACTGTATTAAAAAGCCTGGCTATTACAACAGGAAGTTTTTTCTCATCATAGTATGCAAGGGCCAGAAACTCATCCAATGTCTTGGAGCAGGCGTATGCCCATCTTCTTTTCTTGACCGTTCCCATGACACGGTTGTCATCTTCTGACAGGGTATGCTCAACATGCTTTCCATATATCTCTGATGTGGATGCGATGAGGACCTTTTTTTTGAATCTATTTGCCAGCCTGAGGACCGTCTCTGTTCCTTTCACATTGATATCCAGTGTCTCCACAGGATGATCCATGATATTTTTGACCCCCACCGCTGCAGCAAGATGGTATATATGATCAACCTTAAATATCAGTTCATTCATTACCGATTCGTTTAATATTGTATCCACAATGAGGTGGAATCTCCCACTGTTCTGAACCTTCTCAAGATTGGATAGGCGTCCTGTCCATAGATTATCTATCACGAAAACCTCATGTCCCAGTTCAATCAGCCTCTCAGTCAGATGAGAGCCAATAAATCCTGCACCACCTGTAACCAGCACCTTTCTCTTATCTTTCATCAAAAACTCCGTTAATCAATAAAACAAAGCAAGAGCTCCGCAAAAATGATTCATATTTCTTCTGTCATCATTATGGTTTCTGAAAGACACCCGATGGATATATGAGATGCTTCGGGGCTTTGCCCCTCAGCATGACAGATAAGATAATTCCAGATATACATTTAATTGAGTTTTGCAAATCTCTCGATAGCATAGGCTTTTCAAAAAATCAGATTTTTTTGACTAAAGACACAGCTCCGCCCCCTGAGTTACACCCAGCCCAGGAGGTTAACTTATTGATATTACTTGTTATTTTGTCAATTTCTCTTCAATTTAACTGAGAGTTTTGCAAAAGCCATCAAAGCCATTCTTTATATATTGGGAGCTCTGCAAAAATGGCTCATGTTCCGTTTGTCATCCTGAGGGTGTCTGAAAGGCACCCGAAGTATCTATGAGATGCTTCGGGGCTTCGCCCCTCAGCATGACAGATAAGGTAATTCCAGATATACATTTAATTGAGTTTTGCAAATCTCTCACTTCAATAAGACTCCTGATCAAAAAACCTGTATCTATATTACCCTTCATCCTGCTGATCAAGGGATTTTTTCAAGTAACCAGTCTTCCAGCTCAACCTCCATTGAACGGTTAAGCAGTTCAATATTTATTACCACCCTGTCTGCCTTGTTCTTGTGTCGCACATATATACCCACAAGCCCTTTAAATGGCCCTTCCATTATCATCACCCTGTCCCCTCTTCTCATGTAGGAACGATTCTGCACAGTTCTATCAGTCCCATCCAGTATCATAAGATTTGATATCTCCTCCTCCTTTGCAGGAACAGGTATGCCCTTAAAATTTACAATTCTTACCACCCCGACTGTCTTGATAATATCCCAGTATGTATAAGGGTCCATCCTGACATTTACAAATATATATCCGGGGAGCATGGGGACCATTATCTTTTTTCTCCTGTCTTTTCTCCTGCTCATCACCTGAACCCGGGGCAGGAAAGCCCTTATGGACTTTGATATAAAACCATTATAGACCTTATTTTCAAATCTGCTCCTTGTATGAACAGCATACCAGTGGTTTTCTGCAAGCAACTCTGATGATCCTTCTATAAAGTGAGGTCCCACCGGTTTATAATGTGACAATCCTTTCAATGCTCACTCCTTGTTGCATTAACAAATCAATGTCTTCTTTAGCCCTATCCAGCTGGGTAAGAAGGATACTTTCCCAGTCATCCCTTTTTAATCTATCCATGCCAGCTATTCTAAACTCAAAGAATCTTTTTCCTTTCCTTTCTTCATCAATTACCCCGGTCAACCTGATATTACTTAATTTCAAATATAGATATGCAAGTTCTGCGACCTCACCACTTCCAAAAAAAAGTATCTTCCTGATGTTCTTTTGCTCCAGGTCACTGTATTTATTAAGAAGAAGCTTCTTTATATCTTTATAAAAATCCATTGAATATTGTAGATATTCAACGGTTAGTTTACTCTTTCTTGCAATACCTGCAGGGGTGAGGAAATACTTAATCCTGTTCCTGGGCATTGTTTTAACTTTAAAATATCCTTTACTTACAAGTCTTTTAAGGAATGTGTTTACGAGACCAAGGGATATGTTCAATCTTTTGGCAAGATGTCTCTGACTGTGATTTCCGTTTCTCTCTATCTCCCCCATCAGGCGGAGGATATGTAAGCTCTCCTTATCCATGCCCCACTTTCTGGTTTAAAAATTTAATAATCAGGGCAATCACCGAAATGTTCAATTATTGAACGCTATATGTTCATTAAATGAACGCATCAGTTTTGTCAAGCAAAAATTTCCGGGACATCCTTAAATAATTAAATAACTTATATAACATATTGTAATTTAAAATATTTTGGGGGAAAATGTACCATTTGACATGTCAATAAAGAGTATGTAGAATTGCAATTAATTCATAAATTAAATCATTTTATTTTATTTATTAATTAAAAATTTATTGTTTTTTAAGATTTATTCAATAATATGATGAAGTTAAATGAGTTATTTAATTATTTAAGGACGTCCCGCAAGGAGGAGGCATATGGAATGTAATAAAGAAAGGAATCTAAAAAGATGCATATGCACCTATGAACCATGCGAAAAAAAGGGAATCTGTTGTGAATGCATATCATATCATCTGCGGATGAGACAACTCCCCGGGTGCTGTTTTTCAAAGGAAGCAGAGGCTACCTAT
>JALVMZ010000143.1 GCA_027032655.1 Desulfobacteraceae bacterium | reverse complement strand
GCAGCCAGGCTCCTTGGAGTTGGCAGAGCCACCCTCTATCGTTTCCTCAAGGATTTTCCTGAACTGGATGAAGATACATAACGAATCCATTTTATACTTACTTGATTATGTAAGTTATGGTATAATATAAAAAATCCAATAAAAAAAGGTTAAGAAGTCTGGAAAATGCTTTCTGATAGGCCATTTGATTATGGTGCTTATATAAACAGGGTAGATGAAGTTCTATTTGAGCATTTAATTGAGATATTGACACAGATAGAGCTAAATTATTTCTGATGCAGGCACTAATGGTGTTATTATAGGTATAAAAGGGGACTGGGGAACAGGCAAGACCTCCATTCTAAAGGCAATAGTTTCCTACTTTTCTAACTGTTATGGTTGCCCTACGGTATTCTTTGAGGCATGGAAGCACCAGGATGACAGAATACCCATCCTGTCCCTTCTTGGAAAGATTCGTGAACTTTCAAAGGGAAATACAAAAAGAAAGATTTCCAGATCAATGAAAACATTGGTCAAGGCATTTTACCTTGGATCAGATATCACATTAAGGATGTTAACCAGTCGTATTTTAGGGGAATCAAAGGGGATAAAGGAGCTGAAAGAGGATATAAATGGTGTAATGGAGGTTTTTGGAAGTGCCCATATTGATAGTTATTCACAATATGACGGGATATTTGCTGAATTAATAGATGTTGTTCAGGATGTGGTTAATGAATTTTCCCCTTCAAACAGGAACAAGGAATGGGATTGGTTTAAAGAAAAAGTAAAAGAGAAAAAGGGATATGAAGAAGATATCAGAGCACTTTTTATTTTAGTGGATGATCTTGACAGGTTACTGCCTGAAAAGGCAATAAAGCTCCTTGAAGCTATCCGCTTTTACTTTTCCCTTCCAGATACAATTATTATAATGGGGATAAATGATAAGATCCTATGCTCATCTCTGGAGCAATATATTAATGCAGGGGATGATTTTTCTGCTCATGAGTTTTTAGAAAAGCTATTTCATCTTAGTATTGAACTACCACATTATGATTTTGAACCATCTTTACATAAAATCCACTTCGCTCATGTGCTTAAGATATTAGAGGAAAAAGAGATGCCTGAAAAATATTACGGGATATTTCAAACCTTAGATCCATTAACACACAGGAAGTGGATAAGAATAGCCAATAGGTGGGAGGGTTTTCTATCAGCACAAATTGACCCCGCATATAGTCTTTGCAGAGCAATATTTGAGGAGTGTTTTCCCAGGACCGAACTTTTTATAAGGAACTTTCCCACATGGAAGGAGAACTTTCCTGCTTTTTATCAGGAACCACCTGATGATAAAATAAAAGAGACAATGGATAAGATAATTGATGAAGACAATGCCTACTTTGAATTTCCAAGATTAAACTTTGAGCGTTTGATTGAAGAGTGGGGTAAGATTCCATGAGCTTACTTCAAAGTCCAATGGACTATGGAAAAAGGGGACACATATTTTTTAAGACCCCTTCACTTAGAAAAGAGGTCTTTCAATTTATAAGTGAAAGTCTCAGAGAACTATCTGATAAAGGGATATCCAGAGGGGCAGGGACATATCTCTATTCCATAATAAATATCCTGAAAGGCAAAAACACTCCGCTCATCAGACCGGACGACCAACTTAAAGAGCTCGCACAGGAATTCTTCCGGGAAAACATTGATGTTATATTCAGGTTGGTGTCTCTTTCAAGGGATGGGTATGAAAGGATGTATCCCCTTTATATGATAATTGAGTTTTTACCAGTGCTGGGAAAAGGGCTAAAGGATATATACGAAAACATGATAAAGGGCTTTGTGGTTATGATACATACCATATACAATGCTGAGACATACAAGCAGGGAAACTGCCTTGAACTGGCTGTAAAAGGACTATATCAGTGGGATGGTGAAGCTCTTTTAAATGCATTTGGAAAGTCAGAAGAGATATATGG